>SOKS01000085.1 GCA_004375725.1 Dehalococcoidia bacterium
CCGCCTAGAGGACATTCATGCTTAGATATCGTTCCCCTCTGTCGGAGAGGAGTGTGACGATAGTCTTACCCTGTCCTGACTTCCGGGCAATCTCCAGCGAGGCCAGGACGTTGGCCCCGGAGGAGATGCCGACCATCAGGCCTTCCTCGCGGATGAGCTTTCTTGCCATCGCTACGGCATCTTTCTCTCTTATCGGTATGATTTCGTCAATGAGGTCGAGATTGACCAGTTTGGGAATGAACCCCGGGCCTATGCCCTGGATAATGTGATTGTGGGGTTCGCCACCGCTCATGACTGCCGATTCCGCCGGTTCCACAGCGACGATTTTGACATTGGGGTTGGCCTGCTTCAATGCCTCGGCGACGCCCATCAGGCTGCCGCCGGTGCCAACACCGGCTACGAAGACATCAATATCTTTACCAACCGCCTGCAGAATCCGTTTTCCGGTGATTTCACGATGGGCGTCAATGTTATCCCGGTTCTCAAACTGCCTGGGGAGCCAGGCGTCCTGGTTCTCTTTGGCCATCTGCTCCAGTTTTTCCAGCGCGCCGGGAAATCCCTGCTCTTCAGGGGTAAGGACAATCTCGGCACCGAAGGACTGTATCAGCTGCCTTCTCTCCTGGCTCATGTTCTCCGGCATCACCGCTACAAAGCGGTATCCCTTTAAGGCGGCAATCATGGCAAATGAAATGCCCGTATTACCGCTTGTTTCCTCAATTATTTTGCTGCCCGGTTTGAGCAGCCCTTTCTTCTCAGCGACGTCGGTCATATAAAAGGCCATGACATCTTTGATGCTGCCGCTTGGATTTAAGGTTTCCAGCTTGGCCAGGATTGTGGACGTGGTATCGTTCACTTTCTTAAGTTCCACAACCGGTGTATTGCCAACCAGCCTCATTAAGCCGTTCTTCATCAGGTCTCCCTAATATGGGATGAGGAAATATTAACTCGCATTGACTTTATTCTGGACAAAGACACTTTACGTAAATGAAGCTACTTTGTCAAATACATGTGTTGACATCAATCATCTTATGAGCCTGCCATTAAGTCCAGAAGGTAACGGTGGCGACAGGAGGTGAGGTCTTATGTCCTGCTATTTCCGTCATTTAAAGGAGGTCTTCGAGGCAGCGGGGATTGAAGTCAGCTCAGTTAATAAAAAGCAGATTGACCGGACAATTCATGATATTGCTGGTGTCAGCTATAAGAATTGCTCGGCCACGTGGCGAAAGCTGAAACAGGAGATACTGAGCGACGAACAGAAACGGCGCCATTTCGTTGCCAGGCTCCGGAGCGCCGTGCGCGGAATGCCTTGAAGGCCGTCTATTCCGACCTGATGCTTTTCAGTATATTGCGCGACGCGCTCCGCAGTAGGCTGGTCGTGTCCAGGGAGAAAAACCGGGCACCCTGATTGATGAACTCCCTTATCTGTTCCGGACGGTCCGCATTGACCGCCCCCACCCCCACCACCTTGCCGGCAGCATTGCCCTCGGCGATGACCCGTTTCACGGCGTCCTGAATCTTCGGGTCATCCAGCTTGCCGGGGATACCGGAGGAGACGGAAAGGTCTACCCGGCCGATCCAGAGTACGTCAAGCCCATCCACGGTGAGAATCTCCGGCAGATTCTTCAGCGCTTCCATTTCCTCAATCATGGTGATTACCATGGTTTCCCGGTTGGCTTCCCGGATGTAGTCAGCGATGGGCATGCCGCTCAGACTCAAAGGGCGGCCGCCAGCACCGCGTTCACCGTCTGGGGGATATTTGACCGCTTTGACGGCGGCTTCGGCATCTTGTTTCGTATTGCAGTGGGGAAAGATAATGCCCATGGCCCCCGAATCAAGAAGGCGGGCAGCAAAACCGGGTTCGCTGGTCGGCACGCGAACTATGGGAGTTAAGTCGGCAAGCTCAGCAGCCCGGAACATTTCCTGGCAGGACTCCTCGCTGGAGGGGCCGTGCTCAAGGTCGAAGTAGACGAAATCAAAGCCAAGGCCGGTCAGGTTCTCCACAATGGTCGGCGAGGTAAAGCCCAGGCGGATGCCGATGACTGCTTTACCGGCTTTGAGTTTCGCCTTGGTGGTGTTTTTCATTATCACTTTCTCTTTTCCTCCTTGGCTAACCGCTGCACTTCAACAGCACTTTCATAAAATTGGCCCCGCGTTCAATCTCCTCAAAGGTATCCTGTATCCTTTCCAGCGGACGTACATCGGAAATCAGTTTTTCGAACGGGACAGCCCTGGAAGCTACAAGGGGAATCGCCGTCTCGAAGTCCTCCGGCTCGTGCAGTCTTACCCCCCGGGCTCTCAGCTCCCGCAGAAAGAACTGACCCAGGGCAACCGGTGCCGGCTCGGCAAAAATACCGACAATGATAATGCGGCCCCGTGTTCTGACCAGCCTGGTCATTATTTCCGCCCCGGGTGCCAGCCCGGTTACCTCGAAGACAATGTCAGCCCCGGCCCCGCCGGTTTTCTCGGTTACATGTGCCGGCAGGTCGGTCTCCTTCGGATTGGCCACCTCCAGCCCGAATTCCCGGGCCAGGTCAATGCGGAACGGGTTGATTTCAGAGATGAGGACATTTGCTCCCTTGAGTCTGGATTCCAGCGCTACCAGTATGCCGATAGGTCCGGCGCCGATGACAACCACCTGCTCTTTTTCGGCAACCTGTCCGATGCGCACCGCGTGTGCGGCTACCGCCGCCGGTTCCACCAGTGCGGCCAGTTTGAGGTCGATGTCATCCGGCAGGCGGTGCAGCGTTTGCACGGGCACCGTCCAGCTGCTCTGAAAGCACCCCGGCGTGTCCACGCCAAGCACATTTATCTGATGACAGACATTGTAATGGCCCATCAGGCAGGCCGGGCAGCGGCCGCAGGGGACCCACGGCCTGACCACCGCTTTGTCGCCAACCTTGAATTCGGTGACGCCTTCACCGACTTCGGCAACGGTGCC
>SOKS01000146.1 GCA_004375725.1 Dehalococcoidia bacterium
CATACCTGATTGAGCCCTACCTAAAGCCAACGGGTTTCATCCTGCCGACTCAGAATGCGTTGAATGACGAGGTCGTGGCCAGCGTGGTCGGCTTCAACCGCACCGTGGGCTGCGTGACCACTCTCAGCGCCGGTGTTTATGAGCCAGGCCATATCCTCCGCCACGACCCTTTGGACAGGAACTGTTTTACTGTTGGCGAGCTCTCCGGCCTGGTATCAAATCGCGTTAAAGAGGTGGTTGACTTACTCAGCGCAGTGGGCCCGAGTCAAGCCACCACCAATATCTGGGGAACACGCTGGTCGAAGCTGGCCATAAACTGCATGTCCAATGCTATGGCTGGCATCATCGGCCCATCAATCGTCTCCCTGAACGAAACGCAAAAGGATACATCAAACCTCGTCAGGATTATCATCGGTGGAGAGGTCGCGCGGGTCGGTCAGGCTTCCGGCGTAAACATCGAGCCAGTGTGGAAAGTGCCGGCGGCGGAGTTCGCCGAAGCCACCACCATGGAGCTGGTGCAAAAATTAAAAGAGAAGATGGCCGCAATCTGGAGCAGCCTGTTTCTTCCGGCAGATGAGTTGACAAAGAAAATTGGCACGCCGCAGCGCCCGTCGCTCCTGCAGGATATAATAAAAAAGAGGCGAACGGAAATAGAATTTCTCAATGGAGAGGTGGTCAGAAAAGGCAGGGAAAATGGTGTGCCCACACCCATGAACCAGGCGCTTGTTGACCTGACCCTCAGGGTAGAGAGAGGGGAAATCGCGCCTGACCCGGCTAATCTTGAGCTGCTCAAAAAACATATCTCGCTTTAGTATCGACATTTCCCTATCAGACTAAACCGGCAGAGAACGGCAATGAGAAATGCGGAGGCAACGACATGAGAATCATCGTGCCCCTCAAGCAGGTGCCAGATATGAATCAGGTGAAGTTTGATGTGGAGGGAGGCAGGGTCGACCGCAGCTCCGCCGGTGTGGAAATAAATCCCTTTGACCTCCATGCTTTAGAGGCTGCCATACAGATAAAGGAAAACAAGGGTGGTAATGTCACCGCCATCAGCATGGGGCCGCGCCGGGCGGAGTCATCGCTGAGAGATGCTCTAGCCAGGGGGGCGGATAACGCCGTACTGCTTGAAGACAGGAAATTTGCCGGCGCCGATACGCTGGCTACTTCATACACCATTGCCGGCGCCATCCAGAAACTGGGAGCATTTGACCTCATTATCTGTGGCGAGAAAACGGTTGACGGTGATACCGGCCAGGTTGGCCCCGAGATCGCCGAACATCTGAATATACCGCATATCGCCTACGTGTCCTGGTTGGAAGTGAGCGGCGAAACGATAGTCGCCCGGTGCGAAATGGGCGGACGAGCCTACACTGTGGAGTCCGCATTTCCGGTACTGCTCACCGTAACCAAGGATGTGAACGTCCCCAGATTGCCCGGTTTCCGGAACAAAATTACCGCACGAAAGGCGGCGGTGGAAATATGGGGAACCAGAGAGCTTTCTGGCTTCGCCGACATCAGCCGGTGTGGCGTACGCGGGTCTCCGACCAGAGTGCACAGAGTCATTATCCCTTCCGAGGAAAACAGAAAAGGCATGATTTTTCGGAATACGATTGATGAAGCGATCGCCGAAATCGCCGATAATTTACTCAGCAGACTGAACTGAAAAAGGCAACGCTGGAGACAGCTCGTGAGTACGAAAAAAGAGGTCATGGTCTTTGCGGAACAGCATGAGGGGGAAATCAACCCGATATCTTATGAGCTGCTGGGCAAGGGCCGGGAACTGGCGGATAAACTGGAAGGGGGTCTCTCCAGCGTTCTGCTTGGCCACAAGATGGCTGATGTAGCCATGGAGCTCGTCTATCACGGTGCGGATAGGGTTTATCTGTACGATGACGCCGTCTTCCGTGACCTGAACCTGTTAAACTACAAGCACAACATGGTCAGGCTGGCCAGAGAGATTGAACCGGAGATATTTATTTTGGGGGCGACACATTGGGGAAGGTCACTGGGGGCCAGAATAGCGGTGGCGCTCGGCACCGGGCTGACTGCGGACTGTACCGGCCTGGAAATTGACCGGAATGGTAACTTCGTTCAGATTCGACCGGCCTTCAGCGGCAATGTCCTGGCCCATATCAGAACGAAAACAAGGCCACAAATGGCCACGGTGCGGTACAAGGTCATGAAAAGCCTGCCACGGGATATCAATCGTAAAGGTGAGATAATCAGAAAAAACGTGGAAATTATGCCTTCCCTGCTGACCATAGTACGCAAAGAGAGGTTGGACGAGGTCAACATTGCTGACGCTGAAGTGATAATCTCCGGTGGCGCCGGGCTGAAGAAGGCGGAGGATTTCTCCCTGCTGGCGGACCTGGCCGGACTTCTGGAAGCAACCGTCGGCTCCAGCCGCCCCCCGGTGGATAGCGGCTGGATAAAAAAAGAGCACCAGGTGGGATTCAGCGGCAATACGGTCAAGCCAAAAATCTACCTTGCCTGTGGTATCTCCGGCAGTTCACAGCATCTGGCCGGTATGAGAGAATCAGACGTTATCATCGCTATCAACACTGACCCTTCAGCCCCGATATTTAAAATCGCCGACTACGGAATTGTCGGCGACCTTTACGAAGCAGTCCCCAAACTAATAGAAAGAATCAAGAGGTGCCGCGCATGAGTACTGTGGATAAGTTACAGGAGATTGTGGGCCAGGACTGGGTCATCACGAACCGGGAGCAAATGGAGAGGTATCTTGCCGATGAAACGGCCGATGCCGTGCGGCCAAAGCCGGCGGATAACGTGATTCTGGTCAAGCCGAAAAGCGCCGAAGAGATAGCCGCTATATTGAAAATGGCCAACCGGGAAAAGATACCGGTCTTCGTCAGGGGCGGCGGTACCGGAATATGCGG
>SOKS01000175.1 GCA_004375725.1 Dehalococcoidia bacterium
TGTTTTTGTGTCCGCGTGCGTCATTTCTCCGCCTGGAGAAATTCCTTCTCAAAATTAGTGATGGCGGCGTCGAGAAGGTCGAAGGCTTCGTCTATCACCGGTTCGGTGATGATAAAGGGAGGTGAGACCAGCAGGGCGTCCCCACTCACGCCATTCTTGATGCCAGCAGTGGGATAGCTCATGACGCCGTGGTTCATGGCGATATGCTGGAGGTTATTGGCCGCCCTTCTCTTCAACTCAAACGGCTCTCTCGTCTCTTTGTTCTGCACCAGCTCAATGCCCATGAGCAGGCCCCTGCCCCGTATGTCCCCCACCACCGGGTGATGGGACAGCTTTTCCCGACCTTTCTGGAAAAAGTACTCGCCAAGCCTGGCACAGCGCTCCACCAGCCCCTCTTTTTCCAGGACGTCAATAACCGCCAGACAGGTGGCCGCCGAGACGGGATTGCCCTCCATGGTGAAGCCGTGCATGAAGCCAGCGCCGGTTTCTGAGAATACCTTCCCGATTTTTTCATCGATTATCACCACCGCCATCGGTGTATAGCCGCCCGTCATCCCCTTGGCCGAAGTTATGATATCTGGATTAACACCCCAGTGGTTGATACCAAACCACTTGCCGGTACGACCAAAGCCGCAGATGACCTCGTCATCGATTAACAGCACGTCATACTTGTCGCATATCTCACGGACCATAGGGTAGTATTCCGGAACCGGTACCATGCAGGCGGTACCGGCGCCGCCTACCGCCTCAATAAAGAAGGCGGCAATATACTGAGACCCGACCTGATTTATCATCTCCTCGAGCGCCCGGGCGCACTTGATATCGCAGTCCGGGTAGGTGAGCTCGTAGGCGCAGTGGTAGCACAGCGGAGCCGGTATCTTGGGCCACTGGTGCAGAATCGGCTCGAACTTCTGCCGTCTGATGGCGTGGCCGGAAACGGAGAGCGCGCCGAGCGTCATACCGTGATAGCTCTGCCACCGGGATACCACCATATATTTCTCTGGCTTGCCCCGCTCCACGTGATACTGGCGGGCGATCTTTATCGCCGTTTCGTTGGCCTCGGAACCGCTGTTGCAGAACTGGCACATGGTTAAGTTTGGTGGCGCGAACTTTATGATACGTTCTGCCAGCTCCAGAAGTGGCTCATTGAGCCAGAAGGCGCGAAAGAAGAAGGACACTTTATCAATCTGCTTTTTCGTTGCCTCGTTTACCTTCTGGTTGCCATGTCCGAGGGAGGCGACGTGAGGCCCACCGCTGAAGTCGATGTATTTCCTGTTGTTCTGGTCATACAGGTACACGCCATCGCCGCGCTCGCAAATCACTTCTGGCGGAGTTGTTCCATGCAATGTCCCGAAAAGATGGCGGTTCCGCTCCTGTGCGGCTTTCAACCGGTCTACCATGCGCTCTCTCCTTTCTGTACCCCGGATGATTATTCTCCGTAGGCTACTTTATACAACTCTATTATCTCTTCTCTGGTTGCCTGGCGCGGATTATTGGCCGGGCTGCCACTGGCAATGGCAGCCTCACTCATTTTCGGCGCCAGCTGGTCGAGCTTTGCTTTCTCCACTCCCAGCGCCCGCAGCGACGGTATCTTTATGTCTTTGATGAGCTTCTTGACCGCCCCGGCGCCACGCCTGGCGGCTTCCAGTTCGGACAGGCCGCCAATATTTAATCCCATTGCCCCGGCAATGCGTGCATACCGGGTCGGGTTTCCCTCGAGGCTGAATTCCATCACCGTGCCGAGGAGGGCCGCATTGGACGCACCATGACGCACGTGGAAATAGGCACCGATGGGGCGTGCCATGCCGTGCACCAGCGCCACGGAAGAATTGCTGAACGCTATCCCCGCCATGAGCGAGCCCATCATGGTCTTTTCTCTCGCCGCCAGGTTTTTCCCGTCAGCCCACGCCTGTTGCAGATTGCCGGCGATGAGCTCTATGGCGGCAAGACAGAAAACATCACTCATCGCCTGGGCTTTTACCGAAACATAAGCCTCGATAGCATGGGTCAGCGCATCGATGCCGGTGGCGGCAGTAATATCAGGCGGCAGGAGCACGGTTAACTGCGGGTCAACAATGGCAATCTCGGGCATGAGGAAGGGACTGCCGATGAGCATTTTGACATCCCGTTTGGTATCGGTAATGATGGTGAACGGCGTAACCTCGCTGCCGGTGCCGGCCGTAGTTGGTACGGCGATGACCGGTCTGCCCCTCTCTGGAATCTTGCCCAGCCCCATGTAATCCTCTATGGAACCCGGGTTGGTGGCCAGGACTGATATGGCTTTGGCGGTGTCCATCGGGCTGCCCCCACCAAAGGCAAGGAGACAATCGCACCCGTTTCCCCGAAATGCCTCCAGCCCTTCCCGAACATATTCAGCGACCGGTTCCGTGTTAACACCATCATAGATGGCGTAATGCACATCGTTCCGTTGCAGCGATTCTGTGACACCAGCCAGCATACCCAGTTTCACCTGATTCCGGTCAGTCACAATCAAAGCCTTCTTCAAATTCAGTTTCTGACACTCTTCACCGACCTGCTTTGACGACCCGGAACCGGTGATAACGGTGTTGGGAATACGGAAAGTTTTGACGGGCAGCATAAAGAGCCTCCTGAAATCAGTAAACAGGCTAAATGATAAACCTTCTTCCAGTAAAGAGGACTGTCGACAAAAGTCTATTATATTCGGCTCTTTACGTCAATCCATATATGAACTGGCCTGCTTTAGTTCTATTTGACAAACATGGCCTTCACAGTTACGATAATGCCGTACGCCATAACAGGTTACGGAACCTCGCCTTTTTATATTTCACTGGCAATTGCGGTGTTAAAATTGATAAAGGAGGCAGAAAAAAGATGGCCAGGGAAACTTTTGAGCTGTCAATAACCCC
>SOKS01000052.1 GCA_004375725.1 Dehalococcoidia bacterium
GAGCAGGTGGAGAATAAGGTGGCGGACAATTTCGAATCTTTACATAAAATTCTGGAACTGGAGCGAAAGAAAGGCTACGACAATACGGCGGTCATGGGTGGCCTGGACCGGTTTCTTAAGAGCTGGGCTGGTCAGGTCGCGGAAGCCATCCCGGACCGCCGCCTCCGGCACCGCTTTCAGCCGCTGTTGACAAAGGTGGATTACGCTTCTTTATCCGTAGCACAGCGCGGGGAGTGGGTGGACAGCGTTCTTAACCTGATGGCTGAAATGGAGGGAAGTCCCTCTGTTGAAGCTAAACCAGAGGAAAAAATACTGGCGCCACCAAGAAAGAGAAAGGTGCCGGCGGTTAAATCGGCGGCGCCGGTCAGTGGTTACGGTCTGGATTCGCCGATAACAGCGGTCAAAGGAATCAGCACCAGTTTGGCGACCAAGTTCGGCAAGCTGGGGGTGAAGACAATACGTGACCTGCTTTATTTCTTTCCCCACCGCCACCTTGACTACAGCCAGATTAAGCACATCTCGCAGCTCACCGAGGGTGATGAGCAGACTATCATGGCCAACGTCTGGCAGGCACAGGTCACCCGACTGGGCTACCGGCAGGGAACGGAAGCCATTGTTGGCGATGAAACGGGAAATATGCGGGTGGTGTGGTTCAATCAGCCTTACCTGGCTAAAAGACTGTCGACCAATGCCCGCATCGTCCTCAGCGGTCGGGTCAGTTTATTCAAAGGCCACCCCGTCTTTGAATCCCCGGAGTGGGAGTTTGTCGAGGACAAAGACCTGGTTCATACCGGACGACTTGTTCCCGTCTATTCACTTACCCGGGGTCTGTACCCCCGCCAGGTGAGGAAGCTGATGAAAGAAGTGGTCGACCAGTGGGCGTGGCAGGTGGGGGACTTTCTGCCATCGGCGCTGAGAGAGCGTTGCGACCTGCTGGAACTGCCGCAGGCAATCAGTCAGGCGCACTACCCCGAAGACGAAATGGTAAAAGACAGGGCGAGGGTGCGCCTGGCATTCGATGAGCTTTTTCTGCTGCAACTGGGCGTGGTGAGTCGCAAGCATGACTGGCAGGAGACCCAGCCGGATAGCGCCTTCTCCATTGACCAGGAGCTGATAAATAGCTTTATACAATCACTACCCTTTGAACTCACCACCGCGCAAAAGCGGGTGCTGGAAGAGATGCTGGATGATATGCAGAGACCTCAGCCGATGTCCCGGTTGCTGCAGGGGGAGGTGGGGAGCGGTAAAACGGTGGTGGCCACTGCGGCCCTGCTGACGGCGGTGGCCAACGGCTTTCAGGGAGCTTTCATGGCCCCGACCGAAATTCTTGCCAAGCAGCATTTTGCCACGCTCTGCCACCTTCTTGCCCGGGCGGGGAGCCGGGATGAAGAAACGCCCTATCTGAGCCGGTTTTCCGGGTTGCTATCTCGCCCCATCACGGTGGCGCTGCTCATCGGTGATATCACACCGTCTCAGAAAAAGGAACTGCAGCAGCGCATTATGGATGGAGATGTCGATATCGCCATCGGTACGCACGCCCTTATTCAGAAAGGGGTTGATTTCAATAAGATGGGCCTGGCGGTGGTCGACGAGCAGCACCGCTTTGGTGTAACCCAGCGCTCGGCGCTGCGACAGAAGGGGTTCCGGCCTAATATGCTGGTCATGACCGCCACCCCCATCCCTCGCACACTGGCACTGACATTGTACGGCGACCTTGACCTCTCCGTCATCGATGAGCTTCCGCCGGGAAGGCAGACGGTAAAGACAAAGTGGCTCAAACCGGTGCAGCGGGAAAGCGCCTACAACTTCATCCGTAAACAGGTATCCAGCGGCCATCAGACATTCATCATCTGTCCGCTCATTGAAGAATCGGAGGCGATTGCCGCCCAGGCAGCGGTGGTGGAATACGAAAGACTGTCTCGGGAGGTCTTTCCCGATTTACGACTCGGCCTGCTGCACGGCAGGCTGGCCGGTGAGGAGAAGGACAGGGTTATGCAGCGATTCCGTGACCGGCAGCTGGATATCCTGGTGTCAACGCCGGTGGTGGAGGTTGGCATTGACATCCCCAACGCTACGGTGATGCTCATTGAGAGCGCCGACCGTTTTGGGCTTTCCCAGTTGCACCAGTTTCGTGGTCGTGTCGGGCGGGGAGAGGAACAGAGCTACTGCATGCTGCTCGCCGAGAACCCGTCTGAAGTGGGCAGGGAACGCCTGGACATTATCGAGAGCGTTCAGGACGGCTTTGTCCTGGCGGAAGAGGACCTGAAGCTACGCGGCCCGGGTGAGTTCTTTGGCACACGCCAGAGCGGCCTGCCGGACCTGCGCATGGCCAAACTCTCCGATGTTAAGATTCTGGAACTGGCCCGGAGCGAGGCAATAGAGCTTTTCCAGGTAGACCCGGGTCTGAAAAAACCAGAGCATCAGCTTCTGGCCAGCGAAATGGCCAAGGTATGGCCGCCAACTAATGCCGGTGAATGGAGTTAGCTGATTCAGTCCACCCGGTATTTTTTCACCACTGATTCGCTCAGTTCCACTCCCAGCCCGGGTTTTTGTGGCAGGTCGATGTAGCCGTCCTTATTGATTTTAACCGGTTCCGTCAGCAGTTCTTCACGCAACGGATTGTAGTTACGGTCGAATTCCTGGAACATGCTGTTCGGTATCGAGGCGCTGAAATGCAGGTTGGATACCAGGGCGACAGCCGAAGAGAATGAGTGGGGCACGCAGGGGATGTTCCAGGCGCTGGCCATGGCCGCGATTTTTCTGGCCTCGGTGATGCCGCCACACCAGGTAGCGTCAGGCTGGGCAATATCAATTGCCTGGTGTAGGATTAGGTCGCGAAAGCCGTAGCGGGTAAACTCATTCTCACCGGCGGCCAGCGGCATATC
>SOKS01000169.1 GCA_004375725.1 Dehalococcoidia bacterium
CATTATAGGCCGGGTTCTGGTGATGGTAGTGTCTCCTCCAATCACTTGACCACCGGTGGAACTCGATATCACCCTTCATTAACTCCTGATTCGAGATAATGACCGCGTCTCTTAAATCAGCCCCCTGGTCATCATTTTCTCTTCCCGGGTAGATAAGGTGCATCACTTCGCCTCCCTCAGTAATGAGGTCAGCCCCGCCCGGGAGCCGTTGCCAGACTTGAATAAGAAAACGTTCCGAGATTCTAGCTCCAGACGCTGTTGCCCTGTTCATCTGCATGCTGTGGCTGGTTCCCTCTGGCGGTTTAATTTAGCATCCCGCACGACAAACATGATACACCATCCTGCAACGTTTATGGGACAGGAAAACAAAAAAGAGATTAAAATTTACATCGTGTGGTAATGATACACGGTAACGTGTATTTTGTCAAGGATTGGCCGAACTATTCTTTTCGTGGCGAGGCGGTATATTTAAATTTAGACTGCTCGGCGATGATGGAAAGGAGCGTGGCTGAGGCGCCACGTGGCTGGTACATGCTGGTTTCCCATTCGCTGATGGTTTGCTGGCGGGTTCCCAGTTGCTCCGCAAGCCCGCGCTGGGTGAGCTCTAGGTGTCGACGCAAAGCCTGGACGCGGTGGCTGTCCCAGCTTATTTTGCGAACTTCATACTGCTTATTCATCCGGCTCATCTTACACGATTCAGTGTACCCTGTCAAAGGAACGAAATCAGTGGGCAGTGTATAAACTTAACAAAATAAAGAAATACCGAAATTATTGAAGAAAACGAGCGGAAAACACTATATAAATGGCTGTCAATGGTGATAATAGGCGATGTATGGTATTCTATTGGGTTGATGAGAGCATAGCATTGCTGCTATTATGTATTTAGCACTCTCGACCCGAGAGTGCTAAATAATGAAGGTCAATCGTGGTTTAAATTTTAAAAAGGAGGATAGGAATGGCAGTCAAGTTGCAACCACTCGCAGACCGATTGGTGGTAAAGCCCATTGAAGCAGAGGGGAAAACGAAAACCGGCATTTACCTGCCCGATACGGCTAAAGAGAAACCGCAGGAAGGTGAGGTCGTCGCCGTTGGTCCCGGCAGGCTATCCGATGATGGCAAACGCATTGCCATGGATGTCAAGGTTGGCGATATCGTAGTCTATGCCAAATACGGCGGCACCGAGATCAAGATAGACGATGAAGAGTATATGATTCTGCGCGAAGGCGATATTCTGGCCAAGAAAGGCAAGTAAGTACCGAAACACTGTAAGGAGGAAAAAATGGCGAAACAGATAATTTTTGATCAAGAGGCGAGACAATCGCTGAAAAAGGGAATAGATGTTCTGGCCGATGCTGTCAAGGTAACGCTGGGTCCGAAAGGTCACCCGGTGGCACTGGACAAGAAATGGGGGGCACCATCCATCATTGATGATGGTGTGACCATTGCCAAGGATATCGAGCTTCCCGACCCGTTTGAAAATATGGGTGTGCAGCTGGTCAAGGAAGCGGCCAGCAAGACCAATGATGCCTGTGGTGATGGCACCACCACCTCGACTATTCTGGCGCATGCCATGATCACCGTTGGCTTTAAGAACGTGGCCGCCGGCGCTGACCCCCTGGCGTTGAAGAAGGGCGTCGAGAAGGCAACCGGTGCCATTATTGAACAGTTAAAGGCGTCTTCGACACCGGTCAAAGACAAGGAGCAGATTGCTCAGGTGGCGACTATCACCGCCAAGGACCAGGAGATCGGCAACCTCATTGCTGAGGTAATGGACAAGGTGGGCAAAGATGGCGTAATCACGGTCGAAGAGTCAAAGGGTATTACCTACGAAACGGAATACGTGGAAGGTATGCAGTTTGACCGCGGCTACATCAGCCCCTACTTTATCACCAATCCAGAACGCATGGAGACGGAAATTGAAGACCCGTATATCCTGATTACGGACAAGAAGATTTCGGCGGTATCTGACCTTCTACCGGCGCTGGAGAAAATACTTCAGGTGTCAAAGAACCTGCTGCTGGTGGCGGAAGACGTGGACGGGGAGGCTCTGGCCACTCTGGTGGTGAACAAGCTGCGCGGCACCATCAATATCCTCGCCGTGAAGGCACCCGGATTTGGCGACCGCCGCAAGGCGATGCTCGAAGATATGGCCATTCTCGTCGGTGGCAAGGTAATCTCCGAGGAAGTCGGGCGCAAACTGGACTCGGTTACCGTTGAGGACCTGGGTCGGGCGCGCCGGGTAACCTCGGACAAGGACAAGACCACCATTGTTGAGGGTAAAGGGGCAGACGAGGCAATCAAGGCGAGAATTAAGCAGATAAAAGCCCAGATTGAAGAGACCACCTCTGACTTTGACCGCGAGAAACTTCAGGAGCGGCAGGCCAAGCTGGCCGGTGGTGTGGCGGTTATCAAGGTGGGCGCTGCGACCGAAGTTGAGCTCAAAGAGAAGAAACACCGCGTTGAAGATGCCCTTTCCGCCACGCGAGCTGCGGTAGAGGAAGGCATTCTGCCCGGCGGTGGCATTGCCCTGCTCAATTCACTTTCAGTTCTGGATAAAATTGAGGTAAAGGGAGACGAAGCCACTGGCGTTGACATCGTACGCAAAGCGGTGGAAGAACCGATTCGCTGGATCGCGATCAACGCGGGTCGGGACGGTTCAGTGGTCGTTGATAAGGTAAAGAATAGCCCCGTCGGCACCGGATACGATGCTGAAGTCGGCGAATTCGGCGACATGGTGAAGAAGGGCATTATTGACCCGATGAAGGTGGTCAGGAGTGCCCTGCAGAATGCCGCCAGCATCGCCGGAATGGTCCTGATAACCGAGTCGCTGGTGACCGATATTCCAGAAAAAGAGAAGATGCCACCCATGCCCGGTGGTGG
>SOKS01000123.1 GCA_004375725.1 Dehalococcoidia bacterium
CGTTTGCGTACTAAAATGGTTACGGTGTGCCAGTTTAAAATTAAAGGAAGAGAGGTACCGCCGCCATGAACAAAGTGAACACGTTCCTGTCGCCGACCAAAGTCATATTTGGCAATGGTACTGCCACCCTGGTGGGCAAAGAGGCAGCGCAATTCAGCGCTAAAAAGGCGCTCATTGTTACCGATAAAGGAGTGGTGGCCGCCAACCTGCTGGCGGGTGTGCTCGATTCGCTGAAAGCCCAGAAGATAGATTTCGACATTTTCGACAAGGTCGAGGCCGAGCCACCGACTCGAAATATTGATGATGGTGCTCGAATGGCAGTCGATAATGGGGCAGATATCATTATCGGCGTTGGCGGGGGCAGTTCGCTGGATGTGGCCAAGGGTGTTGCCATCATGGCTAAAATCAAAGGCAAGATACTGGATTACGCCGGGACGGATCTGGTGCCCCAGAGGGGGCTTCCCCGGATATTGCTCCCGACCACTGCCGGCACCGGCAGTGAAGCCACCCGCACGATTGTGGCCATAGACGAAGCCGTAAATCTGAAAATAGCCGTGCACAGTAACTGTGCTCTGGCGGATGTCGCCATCGTTGACCCCATGCTCACATTATCGATGCCGCCCAAGGTGACTGCCGACACCGGCGTTGATGCCTTAATTCACGCCATAGAGACTTATGTAGCGATGAGTGCCACGCCTTTCTCCGACGTTCTGGCCATCGAGGCCATCCGCCTGATTGCGGAAAACCTGCCCGCGGCCTATGCCAAAGCCGAAAATATCACCGCACGATACAACATGTCGCTCGGGGCCACCATGGCCGGCATGGCTTTTACCGGCGGCGGGTTGGGCGCGGTACATGCTTTATCCAACATACTGGGTGTCAAATATCACCTGTCTCACGGCAGGGCCAATGCGATCATGCTACCATACGTGGTTGATTACAATAAAATCGGCAGCTTAAAGAAGTACGCCACCATAGCTCAGACTATGGGTGAAGACACGATAGGACTTACGTCTTACCAGGCGGCAGAGAGACTTGTAGCCTCTCTATTCAAGTTGCTTGAAATCGTTAACATCCCGGCCCGGTTGAGCGATTATGGCGTTACCAAAGCCGATATCCCATCGCTCGTGGAAGGAGGCATGAAGATGAGCCGACTCTTCGTGCCCAACCCCAGAAATCTGACCGAAGAGGATGTCAAGAACATCTATACTAAAGCGCTGTAAAGCATACCGTTAAGCAAACCTTGACACATCGCCAGTTCAAATTTATTCTACCGGGAATCCATTCTTGGCATAGGCAGCCAGGTCACGGTTCCCGGGTAAGAACCTGGCACTGCCCTGCTTCCGCCTGAGTTGACCACCTTCGATTATCACCTCGCCGCGCTGCATGGAGAAGACCGGGGCACCCATCACCTCCTTACCCTCAAAGGGGGTAAAGTCGGCGTTACTGTGCATATTCTCTGCACTGAGAGTAGACGGTATCGACGGATCGAACACGACTATATCAGCATCGGAGCCTTCCTGGATGACGCCCTTTTTCGGATAGAGTCCGAATATCTTTGCCGGGTTTTCACACATGGTCTGTACCAGACGCGGCAGGGTGATGCGTCCGCTATTCACACCATCGTGGTACACCACCTGGAGCATCGACTCCACAGATGGCATGCCAAAGCGCGCTTCAAAGATATTGCCCGGCCTTGGCTTGACTCCCGGACCAGCGATTAAATTCTTGGAAGCACCACCCCACTCTTTTTGTTCCACCCTGACATTACACGAATCACTGGCCACTGTGTCGATGGCATGGCTGGCCAGGCCCCGCCAGATTGCCTCGTTGTCTTCTTTTTCCCTCAATGGCGGGCCTACTTTGCCCAGGGCCCCCCTCTCCAGCACGACCTGGTTGGTCAGGGACAGGTACTGCGGGCAGGTCTCACCGTAAATGCGCCTCCCCTCCTGCTTCATGCCGATGATTATTTCAGGAACCTCCCGTGCACTCAGGTGCACAACGTAGAGAGGACAGTCGGTGAGGGCAGCATAGGTGGCCGCCCGCTGGACCGCGTCCACCTCCAGAATATTGGGCTGCGACAGCATGAAATACTCCCGGGAGACTTTGCCCTCAGCAATGAACTTTTCCACGAGGTAGTCGATAGCATAGCCATTCTCGGCATGCACCATGGCCAGGCCGCCGTCGGCGGCCGCCACCGCCATAGCTGCCAGCATTTTATCATCGGGCATCATCATGCCCCTTTTGGGATACGTCATGAACATCTTGAAGGAGGGCACTCCCATCTTGAGCAGCTCCGGGACTTCCGCTTTGACGTCATCTTCGGCAAAGAACGCGGCATGTACGGCGAAATCGAGATAGGATATTCGCTCACTTTCTTCAATCATCTTTTTAATTCCCTCAGAGGTTTTCCCGGGTGTGCCCCACGCCGCCAGATTGCCAAAGAACGGGATTATGGTAGTGACTCCGCCATAGGCCGCCGATATGGAAAAGGTGTCCATTTTGTCGGCGTAGACGGGATGGTTGTGGACATCCAGGATGCCGGGAAGCACATACTTGCCGGAAGCATCAATCGCCTTTGGCGCTTTGAGATTTTCCCCCACCTTCTGAATCACCCCGTTGCCCACCAGAATATCTGCTCTGGCTATCCCTTTCCCGCTGACGACCAATCCTCCCCTGATGACACAATCTGTTTTTGCCATTGGATTTCCTCCTGACTATTTAACACATTGGGTAAGCGCAGTTTATTGAGCCTTGCCGCATTTGTCAAGCGCCGACGAACCATATTGTCCGGAAGCGTATTGCAAAAATCGTCTTTGCTGTGTAGAATTGCTAGCTGTGGGCAGTTTAATGAACCTGGCCGCC
>SOKS01000073.1 GCA_004375725.1 Dehalococcoidia bacterium
ATGGGCCTGGAATCCTGTGAGCAGATGATACGGGCAGCCGATGCGGTTAACATCACGCCACTGGTTCGCATTGCCATGAATATCCAGCAGAATATTCTCCGCTTTCTTGATATGGGTGCGCTGGGCGTGCAGTTGCCCCTGCTCAATACCAAGGCCGACGTGGAAAACGTGGTGCGTTCGGTCAAGTACCGACCGGAAGGCAGGAGAGGGCTGGCCGGCGTCAGGGCAAACAGCTGGGGACTGGCCGGGCCGCTGGGTGAGTATGTTCAGGAGGCAAATCGCGAGACCCTGGTTATTGTCCAGATAGAAACTCTGGATGCGGTGGAAAATCTCAAAGAGATACTGACCGTGCCCAACATCGATGTCGTCTTCATCGGGCCGAACGACCTGTCTCAAGCGATGGGGTATCCTGGTCAGATGAAGCACCCTGAAGTACAGAAATTGATTGACCGCCTGGTTCAGGAGATACACGCCGCCGGCAAGGCCACCGGCACCGTGGCCTATGACGCGGATACGCTGAAACTGCGCAAGGAACAGGGTTTCAAGTTCATCGTTTACAATGTCGTGGCGATGATTGTGAAATCGGGTCGCGAATATCTGCAACTGGCACGAGGCTAGTCGCAACACACAAACGTTCCGCATAGAATATAACTGGGGCAGGTACGGAACCGAACGTGACCGGGATTAAGGCTGAAGCAGAAGCAACCATAAAGGTCAGCGTCGAGGCTATGTCGTGGTTGAAGGAGGATTTTGACCACGAAGGCTGGGACAAGCTGGTTTTCGAACAGGAAGTCTCCCCGGGTTCATCCATAATGGATTTGCTGCAACAGCTGGCCAAGAAATATCCCAGGTTCGACCAGAAAGCTTTCATCGATTCCAAAAACGATCTTCTTAACTACTGCGCCGTGGTTTTCAACGGCACGTTTCTATCCTCGCGGCAAGACCTCAATACCGAGCTTGAAGAAGGGGATAATATAAAACTGACCCCCGGATTTTATGGGGGGTAAAAAGGAGGAGTATAATCATGTATGGCTCCACAGGTAAAGTGCTTAGAGTCGATCTCACTCAGGGTAAACTGCATGACGAGGCTATAGACGAAGCCACGCTCCGCAAGTATCTCGGTGGTACGGGGCTTGGCGCCAAGTACCTGATGGAAGAAGTCGACCCCAAAATTGACTGGTCCGACCCGAAGAACATTTTCTTCCTCGGTTCCGGTCCGCTGGGCGGGAGCCGAATTCCCGGATGCGGCACCATTTCCGTGGTCACCAAGGGAGCTATGACCAATGGCGCTGCCTCCACGCAGGCCAACGGGAACTTCGGTGCTTATCTGAAATGGTGTGGCTATGACGCCATCGTCGTTCAGGGTGCTTCTTCAACCTGGAAATACCTCTACCTGCATGAAGGAGGCGCTGAACTCAGGGACGCCAGTAAATTAACTGGCAAGGATACCTGGGAAACGGAAGATGCCATCAAAGAAGAGCTGGGCTATAAAGAACGGGGGATGAGCGTCTTCAGCATCGGCCCGGCGGGCGAGAACATGGTGCGGTTTTCCGGTATATTCGGAGACCGGGGCCATGCCGCCGCCCATAACGGCGTTGGTGCCGTTCTGGGCTCGAAAAAGCTGAAGGCATTTGCCGCCGCCCGCGTTCCCAACAAGCTTCAGTTTGTTGACTCGCAGAAACTCGGTGAGCTGGCCAGGAAAACAACCGAAGGTGCCAAAGTCTTCGGCGGCGGTGGCGTTTTCAACTGGGGCACCAGCCGAGTGGTACCGGTCGCGGAAGCTGCCGGCTGGCTGCCAGTCAAGAACTACCAGACCAACGTCTTCCCGGAAAAAGACCTTTTTGACGGCCAGCGCGTTCGCCCGCTCTTCGAGAGCCAGAACTACCCCTGCTTCGGCTGCGCATCCCACCACTATGAACTGATGACCGTTACCGAGGGACCGTGCAAGGGATTCTTCGGCAAGGAGCCTGAGTATGAGCAGTGGGCGGCCTGGGGACCACAGATTGGACAGAAAGACCCCGGCGCTGCCGTCATGCTCAGCAATGTATGCGACCGTCTCGGCTTTGACTGTAATGAGGCCAGCTGGGTCGTTGGCTGGGTAATGGAGTGCTACGAAAAGGGGGCGCTGAAAAAAGAGACCCTCGATGGTTTGGAAATGACCTGGGGTAACGCTGAAGCAACTCGCACCTTGCTCGAAAACATAGCCAATCGCCGTGGCTACGGTGACACTCTTGCCGAAGGCGTAAAGCGCGCTGCCGAGAAACTGGGCGGAGAGGCGGTGAACTGGGCGATATTTACCGGCAAAGGCAACTCACCGAGAGGCCATGACCACCGTGGACGCTGGGTGGAAATGCTGGACACCGTTGTCTCTGATACCGGCACACTGCAGACCCAGATGCTGGTAACGAACAAAGACCTGTGGAAGATGCCCAACCCCATGGACGTCTTCAACCCCGACCATATCGTCCAGGCGGAGGCCAATTCCACCGGCTCAATGACAATCAGTGACTGCCTGGTCCAGTGCTGGTTTACCGGCTTCAACGACACCGAAACGCAGACCGAGGCCATCAACGCCGCTACGGGCTGGAATATCAGCCTGGAAGAGGTGATGAAAATCGGCCGCCGCGTGGTCAACGTGATGCGTATCTATAACCTCAAGTGCGGGCTGACACCGGACAAAGAGACGACGTCGCCAAGGTACGGCTCGCAGTGTGTGGATGGCCCGAACACGGAAAAGCCCATCGCCCCGCACTGGGAAAAGATGATGGACCAGTACTACCAGTTGATGGGCTGGGATAGAAAAACCGGTATGCCACTACCCGAGACTTTGAAAGAACTGGGTATTGAAGACCTGGCAAAATAAT
>SOKS01000045.1 GCA_004375725.1 Dehalococcoidia bacterium
GGACTCTGCCCATCATCATGGGCGGAGCACGGGCCAGCCTCATTTATGCTGCGTTTACCATGGCGGTCTATCTGTGGATAATCGGCTGGGTCATTGCCCGCGTGATGCCTGTCTTCTCGCTTATCTCGCTGCTAACACTGCCCTTTGCCCTGAAGGCGATAAAAGGTTCACGAAAACATCAGGATACGGCGCAGCTCGTTCCCGCGATGGGCAGCAATGTGCTGGTAGTCCTCGTCACGCAGCTCCTCCTCGGCATCGGCTATATACTGGCCAGGATTATTTAAAGGAAGCGTCATGAGTCGGCCTTTGCAGCGCATGTTCACCGAGGTGCCGCCCCGTTACGACCTCATCAATTCGGTTATAACCTGGGGGCTTGACCGGTGGTGGCGGAAGAAGGCAGCTGAGGAATGCCTGTCAGGGAAGCCGAAGAAGATGCTGGACCTCTGCTGCGGGACCGGGGACCTGGCCATAGCCATTTGCCGACTCGGGGAAAAAGGGATTCGCGTCGTTGGAATCGATTACAGCCCGCCCATGCTGGAGCTCGCGCGGAAAAAGGCGTTGTCATTGGGTGACGACGAATATGTTTCATTTATCCACGGCGATGCGGCATCTCTCCCTTTTCCCGACGCGTCTTTCGACTGCGTCGGCATCTCTTTTGCTTTCCGTAACCTGACCTACAGAAATCCCCTGGCCGGAGAACACTTAACCGCAGTCTGGCGCGTCCTCACTGCCGGGGGCAGGTACGTCATTGTCGAGACCAGCCAGCCGAACTCAGGGCCTATCCGAAGAATATTCCACTGTTATCTGCGCTGGGTTGCCCGCCGCGTGGGGTCCTGGCTCTCTGGAAATAAGGGGGCATATAACTATCTGGCGGAGTCGGCGGCTAACTTCTATACGGCAAATGAAGTGAAGAGTATGCTGCTGGCAGCCGGTTTCCGCGAAGTTCTTTATCAACCGCTTTTATTTGGCGCCGTCGGCATTCATATTGCCATTAAATAACGGGCTATATCTGCTCCTCGATGTAAAGCTCTCTCAGGTTGTTGAGGGACGTGAAAAATTCCCGCATCATGACGCTCACCGGGTACATGCCTTTTCTGGTTACCCGGATTTTATCTTTCCCCCTCACCAGGCCCAAGAGCTTCAGGAAGAGCAGTTCCGGATTCAGCTGGCTCTCCATGCCAGCGCCGAACCTCTGCGTGAACTTCCCGGTATCAAGCTCCATGCCGAAGAGTTTTGTAAGCAGATAGTATCTCTGGTTTTCTTTCTCCGCGAGTTTTCGCCAGCCGGCGATGGGCAATGTATCGCGGCTCAAAAGCTCGCCATACCGTTCCAGCGAAAACGTATTCACGTAGAAATTGCCGCCCATGATGCTTACCGAGCCGGCGCCGATGCCAATATAGTCATCAAAGTCGATAATATATTCGTCAATCATTCTCTCCTCTCTGGAGAAGCACCAAACGGTGGCTGCCTGATAACCACCGGCGTATAGTTCATTCAGGATGACATCGTAAAAACGTCTTTCCTGAGAGATATCCACCCGGTTGAAACGTCTCTCCAGAGCGCTTTTCTTGTGCGGGGAAGCCATAAGTGGATAGAAGGTGGCCTGGTCAATGTTTAGTTCCTTGAATGCCTGCACATCCGCCCGGAACTGGTCAACGGTCTGGCCCGGGAAATTGAAAACGAAATCCACGTTCACGGTATCGAACTCTCCCTGCGCCATCATCACTCGCCTCTTCATATCTTCGCTGGGGCCGAAAGGTCTTCCCATCGCTTTGACGATATTATCATCAAAGCTCTGCACGCCGATGGAAAGGCGGTTGATACCTGCCGCCTTGAGCCGGGCGATATTTTCCCGGCTGACTTCACGCGGTGTCGTCTCCAGCGAAATGCGTTTGACGTTGAAATGGGCTTTGAGGTAGTCAATAAAGCCCTCAAGTTCGTCCATGAGGATGGTCGGCGTGCCGCCGCCGAAGTAAAAATCGGAGAAGGTGAAGCCCTTCTGGATATAGAGGTCAAGCTCCCGTTTCAGGTATTTGAAATACTGTCTCGCTTTATCTTCCTGGAACAGGTAGCGATTAAAGCAGCAGAACGGACACAGGGTGCGGCAGAACGGGATGTGAATGTAGAGTGATATTTCGCCGATTTCTCTTGCGTCCGTAAATACTGAATCATCAATGTTCTGGCGCAGTTTTAAGAACTTGCGTCCCTCGCGCCTGATAACCCAGCCGACAATATTCGCCAGCACTCAGACAGCCTCCGCATGAAAAAAATTGCGTTATTTGATAAACTGGGCGCGGTGAAAATTTTACTGCACGACCACGCCGGTGCCGTAGGCCAGAACCTCAGCGGCGTTCTGCATCACCATGGAGGTGGTAAATCTCATACTGACAATGGCATTGGCACCCTGCTTCTCGGCGTCCTCAATCAGTCTCTTGATGGATTCCTCTCTCGCCTCGGCCATCATCTTGGTATATTCGGTGATTTCGCCGCCGGCCAGACCTCGAAAAGAGGCCATGATATCCCTGCCCAGATGACGTGCCCGTATGGTGCTGCCACGCACCAGGCCAATGGTCTTGGTTATTTTTTTACCTTCAATTTGCCCTGAGGTGGTGATAATCATCGTTCAACCTCCTTAAACTCATCGGTTTTTGCCTTTTTAACCCGGTCTTTAATCGCCACGCCGATGAGAATGAGTATGCCCACTCCAATCGCCCCAACCGCTATCCTGACGATTAACGGAATCTCGCTTTCGGCGAAAAAGGCATTGGCTGACCAGCCAATAAGAGCCAGCATCCCCAGTGCCATTAAAACGAGCGCTACCTTCTGCCACATATTGTACCTCCCGCGCAAGAACG
>SOKS01000065.1 GCA_004375725.1 Dehalococcoidia bacterium
ACGCCAATGACCAGCAAAGCTGTTAATGCCAGCGTGGTGAAGGATAGCAGTCCGTTTGTTCGATGGAATTTGCGTTTATGCAAAACAAGTCACCTCCTGTTTCTCTAAAGTATGTTTGACCCTTTCGGGTGGTAAACTTTCAAGCGGTGAAAAATCTTTTTACCGGTTTCTGGCTCACCTCCTTTCAGTTTTTCTTTCCGGGACGGTTAAACGCCCCGTATACTGGCACTGCTCGCCATGGCGCCGACGGAGCTGGCGCTATGTAGCCGGCCGTGTTTTTGGGTTCCTGGCAAACGCCTGGCTGATGCGGTCCAGGATGATGGCCATGAACACGATGCTGATGCCAGCTATGAACCCTCTCCCCGGTTCTATTCGTGCGATGCCATTTAAGACCTCTGCTCCCAGGCCCTTGGCGCCTATCATGGAGGCGATGACCACCATGGCCAGTGCCATCATGACCGTCTGGTTCAGTCCGGCCAGGATGGTGGGCAGCGCCAGCGGGATCTGCACCTTGCGCAGCAGCTGCCAGGGCGTGGTGCCGAAGGCCTTACCGGCCTCTACCACCGAGGGTTCAACCTGCCGTATCCCCAGGTTGGTGAGGCGGATGATAGGCGCGATGGCATATATCATGGTAGCCATCACCGCCGGTGTCATCCCCAGCCCAAAGAGCATCAGCGCCGGGATAAGATACACGAAGCTGGGCAGGGTCTGCATGCCGTCCAGGATTGGCCGTAATATCCTCTCAAAGTGGTCGCTCTTGGCGGCGGCAATCCCGATAGGGATTCCCAGGACCACGCACAGCAGGGTTGCCGTGAGGGTAATGGCCAGTGTTACCATGGCCAGCTCAATCAGTCCCATGAAACTCATGAATACGATGAACAGCGCGGCTATCACGCCGAACCATATATTTACCATCCGCCAGCTAATCAGTCCTGTGGCCACAATCACCAACCACCAGGGGAGCCACTCCAGAAAGTTCCGGAAAGGGACTAAAATGCCCAGCACTATGGTTCTGACGACGAGGAAGAAGGGCTCCCAGGTTATCACCACCCAGTCCACCAGCCCATCAATCCACTTGATGACCTCCCATCCAATGACCCACTGTTCTGGAAAATCAAACATAGTCTATCCCCTTATCTAATCGTCTGTCTTAAATATCACAGGTAGGGCAGTGTCAGGCGTAATGACTTCTTTCAGTATCACTTTCCGTCATTAGCCCCGTCGCCCGATTGCAGCGCCACAATCAGCGCTGGCCTGTTGATTACCCCCAGCAGGCGGTGCTCTTTGTCCAGCACTGCGACTGGCGCATCGCCTTCCGCTACCAGTTGCAGGCACTTCTCCAGGGGTGTATCCGGTGCTGTGCTCGGGAATTCCTGACTGGCTGTTTCACCTGCTTTAGTCGACTTTATACGTGATGCCACTGAGGCCTGTTCTCTGGTTAAAGTTCCCCTGAGTACGCCGGAGTTATCAATAACGAAAGTCAATTCAGCTTCCTTTTTATCCATTTCTTCAATGGCTTGGGTGATGGTCTGGTCGCTGGTAATCACAGCTAAAGGTTTCTCCATGATGGTATGGGCTGGTATTATCTTCCCACGAGGCACGTCTTTAATGAATTCCTTAACGTAATCATCAGCCGGGCGGCATACTATCTCTTCCGGGGTGCCCAGCTGAACTATTTCCCCATCCCGCATGATGGCAACACGGTCGCCCAGGGTGAGAGCTTCAAGGAGGTCGTGAGTGATAAAAATCACGGTCCTTTTCAACTGCTGGCGCAGATTTATAAACTCTTCCTGCATCTGGCGGCGGATGAGCGGGTCAAGGGCACTGAAGGGCTCGTCCATAAGCAGGAACTCTGAACCTACCGCCAGGGCGCGAGCAAAGCCCACCCGCTGTTGCATGCCCCCGCTGAGCTCATTGATGCGGCTCTTCTCCCAGCCTTTCAAGCCCACCAGTTCTATCGCCTCCTGCGACTTTTTATACCGTGCCTCTTTTTTCTCTCCCCGCACTTCCAGGCCGAAGGTGACATTGTCAAAAACCGAACGATGGGGTAAAAGGCCGAAGCTCTGAAATACCATACTTAAGCGGTGCCGGCGCAGCTCCCTGAGTTCCTGGTTATTCATCTTGGCAATATCGGTATCGTCAATGTAGATAGAACCCCTGGTCGGTTCCATGAGGCGGTTAATACAACGCACCAGTGTGGACTTGCCACTTCCGGAAAGCCCCATAACCACGAAAACTTCGTTTTCCTGAACTTCAAAGGAGACATTCCGGATGGCGATAACGTGGCCAGTCTGTTCCATAAGCTCCTGCTTGGAGGCACCGTTTTCGATTAAATCAAATACGCTCTCCGGAGCGGGGCCGAAGATTTTCCATAAATTCTGGCAACATATTTTTTTGTTGTTTTCAGCCATAATTACTCAAAGTACTCCGAGCTACAAAAAACGGTGAAAAACTGATGAATACCAGACGGCTAAAATGGCACCAAGCTAAATGGCGATGAGAAAGGAGAGGCGTAAATTACTACGGAATAAATTGCATCACCATATTCAATTCCTGATAGCACAGTTTCTCTTCATTCTCCTTATTTCGCCCTCAACAATCCTGTGCTTATTTTTACTCCTTTAAGCAAAAACTCGATGTAATTTATCAGATAAAGGCCAGCAAGTCAAAGCCGTTGATTAAAAATAAGGTGGTATTCATTGGTCGGAGATGGTCGAATATACCCTGATATAGTTTTCTTACTGACATATCCGCCATGGTGCTCCCATATCCTCCCAAATACTTGCATATTCTTTCAAATTGAACTCGGGCTATTTAAACTAACATTTTGAATTGTTTTTTGACAAAC
>SOKS01000004.1 GCA_004375725.1 Dehalococcoidia bacterium
AATACCTCCGTTTCTTCCAGGCACGCTTTGAACGTATAGCATGAGGCCAGAACTAAAGATACCAGTGTACGCTGGTTATCAATACCGCCAGGATTTCAGGTCCATAACCCGAAGGGCATTGGTTCGGTTCTTTACACAAGGAGATAAAGTAGAGTAATCATGCTTAAATCAACCGTGGCCCTGGTAAGATGTGATACTTATAACAATCGGCAGGTATACGAAGCAGTTGCGGCGGGGCTTGACCTGCTTGGAGGCATCTCCAATTTCGTTAAACCCGGTGAAAAAATAGTTATCAAGCCGAATGTGCTATTCGGCGGCAATCCTCAAAAGTGCGTCACGACACATCCTTCGGTATTTAAAGCGGTGGGCACAATATTGAAGCAAACCGGCGTCACGATGTATTGCGGAGATTCTCCGGGTTTTGGCAAGTGCAAAGGTAATATGAGAAGGGCCCATTTGAAGCCGGTAGCCGATGAACTGGGGATAAAGCTGGTCGATTTCGATAAAGGAAAGGCCGTTGTCCACAGAGAAGCGCTTTTAAACAAGAGGTTTGTTCTGGCCAACGGGGTGCTGGAATCAGACGGGTTGATAAGCCTGCCGAAACTGAAGACACATGGCCTGATCAGATTTACCGGGGCGATCAAAAATCAATTTGGCTGTGTGCCCGGTTTTTTGAAGAGTCAGTTTCACGTCAAGATGCCAGACCCGTATGAGTTTGCCACCATGCTCGTTGACCTGACCGCATTAATCAGGCCGCGTCTGTATATCATGGATGGGATTATGGCTATGGAGGGAAACGGGCCGAGAAGCGGAAAGCCCAGGAAACTGGGTGTCCTTTTATTCTCCAGCGACCCCGTGGCTCTGGACGCTGTAGCCTGTAAAATCATTGACCTGGACCCTGCATTTGTGCCTACATCAGAGCCGGGGGAGAGAGCAGGACTCGGCACCTATCATTACGAGAGCATTGAAGTGGTCGGCGAGAATGTAGAGTCGTTCGTTGACCCCGACTTTGATGTGGTACGCAAACCTCCGGTGGTGATGCCCAAAGGGGCACTGAGGACATTCTTGAAAAACCAGCTATGTCCGCGACCAGCTATTGATAAAGCAATTTGTACTAATTGTGGTACCTGTGTTGAGGTGTGCCCGGTTAGACCGAAAGCGGTTAACTGGCACCGCGGTGATGAATCAGAGCCGCCGACGTTTAAATATGACCGCTGCATTCGGTGTTACTGCTGTCAGGAATTGTGCCCGGAAGGAGCAGTAACCATACAAGATACGCGGCTGGGCAAGCTCTTATTCCGCTAGAAGAGGGTCAAGCGAAGAACTTGTCCCGTTAGCTCATCCGCCGCTTTAATCAGGTCATTCCCATCGGCTATATATAATTTTTCCATGTGTGGGTGGTGGGGAACAGGAGTATCAGGCACGTTTGCTCTGCAGGTCGGGAGGGGTGTCCCACATCCATGCCCCTGCTTCGATCGGGATATAGGGATGTCTGGCGGCGACCTCCTCGTTTAGCTCAACGCCCAGGCCTGGTTTGGTGGGTGGAATAATATAGCCATCCTCCCACCGGATTGGCTCCTTTAAAATCTCGGCGTGAAAACCACCCCACGTTTCTATACTTTCCTGAATCAGGAAATTGGGGCTGCAGGTGTCGATTTGTATATTGGCGGCGCCTTCTATCGGTCCGCAAAACAGGTGCGGTGCAATCTGTGCGTAATGCGCTTCGGCCATCCCGGCTATAGTTTTAGCCTCCATTATGCCTCCGACACGGCCGAGGGCCATTTGCAGAATTGCCGCCGCTTGCTTCTCGAGTAATTCGGTGAATTCATACACCGTTGACAACCGTTCGCCGGTGGCGATAGGGATACTGGTGAACCGGGCAACCCTGGCCATCTCATCTACATTCTCTGGAGGAACCGGCTCCTCAAACCATAGCGGGTCGTATTTCTCGAGTCTCTTGGCCAATCTGATAGCGCTGTGAGTGGTCATCTGTCCATGGGTCCCGATAAGCAGGTCACACCGGTTGCCGACGGCCTCTCGTACACTCCTGACAACAGCCTCGGCATTGGCAAGTGCTTCCAGGGAGAGTTCCCTGGGGTCGAATGGTGACATAAGGTCGAGAATGGGGTCGAACTTCACCGCGGTGAAGCCTTGTTTAACGTATTCGGCGGCTCTTTGTGCCGCCCTTTCCGGGTCACAATGCACGCTCAGGTTGCTCTGCGCCGATTCTCCGGGTGCGGGATAGAGGTAAGTATAGGACCTGAGTTTCTCGTGGTACTGCCCCCCAAGCAGATTGTAGATTGGCTGGTTCAGTGCCTTGCCCACAATATCCCAGCAGGCCATTTCAAAGGCGCTGATAACCCCCATCTTGGTCAGGTCTGGATGCTGGCCGAAACCGCTGCCGTAGAGTATTCTCCAGAGTCTTTCCGTCTTAAATGGGTCAGCACCGATGACGTACCGCTCGCCCATGTCCTCAATCAGTCGCGCTACTGTGTTCGGGTCAAAAGGCACGGCGTAGGCTTCGCCAAAGCCGGCTATGCCGTCATCTGTGGTAATTTTCAGGAATACCCAGTTGCGTCCGCCGTGATGGGGTGGTGGGTTACCCACCACGTATGTCTTGAGCTCTGCTATCTTCATGGTCACTGTCCTCCTTGCCTGTAATTATGGACGTCTTGACCCGTTACGGCTCAAGTCAAATTTTACCGCGCATCCATCTTCTATCGACTCATTGGCTCAATTGTGGAAGCGATGTTGCTTAAAAAGGGAGAAGGCAGGTTGTTTTACATTGTTAGCGGAAATAATCAGCCATATAGGTAATGTAAAAAATCTCTCCCGATTTATGCAC
>SOKS01000112.1 GCA_004375725.1 Dehalococcoidia bacterium
AAAGCCGAGATTTTTCAACTTTCCTGCAAGACCAGCGAGGGGATAGAAAAGTGGTGCTCCTGGGTATTAGAACAAGCAAAAACCAATGCCGCAAAGCGGTAGAAGTTTCACATGCCTGGTAAACCTTATCACCTTGAGAAGGTCGATGCCAGGGCAATTAACCGATATTCTGCCTCCGTGCCAAGGTGAAAAATAGAGGGTCTTGACATTTCTGGCGGATAATATATAATCCATGGAAGGCTTTTAAGGGAACCAAGCTATTACAGCAAGGAATCAGCCTTGAAATAGAATACCTCTTAGCAGAGAGGCTGTTTACGCGGTAAAGCATGAAGTTTCTAATTACAACGGTTGTCGCTTATCTGGCTTATCTCCTTCTCACCATTGGTAGCGGCACCGTTTTTTTATGGAGTACTGCCGAGCTCGTCATCGGGGCAGTGCTCGCCGTGGTGGTTGGTGCCCTGCTCAGGAACCGGTTCATCGGCAAAGACCTGCGCATGCTGAACCCGGTGCGGTGGTTTACCTTCCTCGTTTACCTGTTTCCCTTTTTCTTTGCCATGGCCAAGGCCAATGTTGACGTGGCCTACCGTGTCATCACCGGGCGGATTAATCCGGCCATCGTGAAGATAAATCCCAACCTGAAGACCGACCTCGCACTTACCATCCTGGCCAATTCCATCACCCTGACGCCCGGAACACTGAGCGTGGACGTTGACCAGAAAACCAACGAACTATATGTGCACTGGATAAATGTTGACCCTGAGGTGCTCAAGGACATGCCGAGAGACTACCATCCGATATGCCACAGTTTTCCTGACTGGGCGAGGAGGATCGCGGAATGATTGACTGGCTTCCGGCGGTCATAGTTATGGCGGTGTGTATTATCATCGCCGTGGCACGCATCCTTATCGGGCCGGGAGCGCCAACGAGGCTGGTGGCTTTTGACACCACCAACACTCTGGTGGTGGCCAGTCTGGTCATTGTGGGGATGATGTTCAATCATGCGATTTTTATTGACGTGGCCATCGTGTATGCTTTGCTCTCGTTCACCATGACGCTGTATGTGGCCAAATTCATTGGGGGGAGCAAGTTTTAACAGTGGCGCTGAACATAGTAACCTATATATTTATCGGCGTTGGCCTTTTCTTCAATCTAATCGGAGTCGTCGGTCTCCACCGCTTTCCCGACATGTACACCAAGCTGCATGCCGCTACCAAATGCACCACCTTTGGCTCCATCTTCCTCATCATAGCGGTAATCATGCAGGCCGCCGGAATCTGGGCACAGGGAGGGACTTCTCAGTCTGTAATGTGCATACATGCAGTGCTGGCGCTGGTGGCGCTGCTGGTCACCAATGCCACCGGCGCTCATGCCATTGCCCGGGCGGCGCATCGCAGCGGAGAAAAGCCCGCCAGGGCGGTGGTGGATGACCTGGAGGGGAAAGAGAATGATTGAAGCCGCGGCTCTGCATATCATTATACCGCTGGCACTGGTTGTCTGTGCCATATTTGTCGCCGTATCTCGGGATCTCTTGTATGCGGTCGTGGCGCTGGCTGTGCTGAGTCTATTGTTAGCATTTCAGTTTTATCTTATGAAGGCTCCTGATGTGGCCATTGCCGAAGCGGGAATCGGAGCAGCTGTGACCACGGCTATACTTATCATCACCCTCAGAGCAACCAAGCGTATGGAGTGAATAATGAAGAGACAAGTTACAGGCCTGATTGTGTTGATTGTTCTGGTAGCCTTTCTGGTGTGGGGAGTAATGCTCATCCACCCCTTTGGATATCCGGACGCGTCTGATATGGACGATTATATAATTGAGAATGCTCAGGAAGAAACCGGGAGCAACAACGTGGTAGCGGCGGTGCTCTTTGACTACCGCGCGCTTGATACACTGGGGGAGGCCACGATACTGTTCACGGCGGTGATGGGGGTGTTGCTTCTGTTACGAGCATCGAAGCGCAAGAAGGAGACTTCCTGATGCTGACAAAGATTGTGCGCACCGTGGCCAACCAGCTTATCCTGTTTATCGTCATCTTCGGCCTGTATGTGATTGTTCATGGACATATTACCCCGGGTGGAGGCTTTCAGGGTGGTGCTGTCATCGTTTCCGGTGTGGTCATGTTGCTGGTGGCCTTCAGCTCTAAGGAACTTAAAAAATCGCTGCGTGAGCGTGTTTTATCAATAATGGAAAGCAGCGGGGCCGTAATCTTTATCGGCCTAGCTTTTGCCGGGATAGGTACTGTCTTCTTTTATAATCTTCTAGTGGGCACGCCAATCTTCGGCAGGGTTCCTGCCATCGGTCCTGGACCGGGGGATATCTGGACGGGAGGAGTCATTCCCCTGATGAATTTCGCTGTGGGCCTTAAGGTGATAGCCGGCCTTTCAGCAGTGGTTCTGGCGCTGGCGCTATTTTCCGGCGGTGAGGAGGTGGAAGAATGATGGAGTACATCCCTCTCGATTTCCCCTTCCTAGCGGCAGCGCTGCTGGTGGGGATATCTTTCTATATAATCATATTCAAAAAGAATTTGATTAAACTCATTATGGGCATTGCCATGCTGGCAGCGGGGGTCAATCTGTTTCTGGTGTCGCTGGGATATCGGGCAGGAGGGACAGCTCCTATCTATACAGATGTGCCAGAAGGACCCATGGTCATGTCTGTACCCCAGGCACTCACCCTGACCAGTATTGTCATCAACGTTGCAGTGCTGGCCTTGATGCTGACCATGGTGATACGTATTTACCGCCATACTGGAAGCCTAGATTCAGAAAAGTCTAGAAAGTTGAAAGGATAATGATTTGGCTGCTCTAATAACTCACTCCCCCATCTTGATTATAG
>SOKS01000172.1 GCA_004375725.1 Dehalococcoidia bacterium
TAGCTGAGGAGGTACAACCATGATTGTCAAAGTGCCGCAGTTCCCCTGGTACGGTGACACCGAGCTGGAGCTGGAGCTTCCCGATTCCTGGGAGGTGATTATCCCCAGAATGGCGGGAGAGAAAGCGCCCAAACTTAACAGCCAGCAGATACGTGACGCCATTCGCAAGCCTATTGGAACTCCCCGCCTCTCCGAGATGGCCCGTGGCAAGACGGAGGTCTGCATTATCTTTGACGACCTTACCCGGCCGACCAAACTTGACCAAATTGTCCCGCATGTTCTGGCTGAGCTACATGAGGGAGGCATAAAGGACGAGAACATCCGATTCATCGCTGCCCTCGGCCTCCATGGTGCGATGAAATTGATGGACTTCCAGAAAAAGCTCGGTGAGGAAATCCCCCAGAAGTACCTCGTCTTCAACCACAATCCCTACGAGAACTGCACCTACCTGGGAGAAACCTCGCGCGGCATTCCGGTTTCCGTGAACAGCGAGTTCATGGCCTGCGACTTGAAGGTATCCGTCGGGTCACTGGTGCCCCACCCCACCGCCGGTTTCGGCGGCGGCGGCAAGATGATTTTACCCGGCGTGTCCAGCACCGAATCCATTGCCGCCAATCACGGCAAACTGTGTACGATTTCTGATGCCGGCGTTATGGTGCTGGATACCTGGGGCAGGGTGGATGATAACAACCAGCGACTGGACATGGAGGAAATTGCGCGCATGGCCGGGCTTGACTTCTCCATCAATGCTCTGGTGAACATCAACCGGGATACTATCGCGCTCTTCTGCGGCGACCTGGTTGAAGCTCAGCGTGAGGGCGTGAAGATGGCCCGCAAAGTTTATGCCTGCGAGGCACCGGGCGACGCTGATATCGTCGTGGCCAATGCCTATGCCAAGGCCAACGAGGCCGCCCTGGTGGCGGGTCTGGGCAACAAAATGCTCAAGGAATCCGGCGGCGACCTGGTCATCATCGGCAACATCCCCGAGGGTCAGATCTGCCACTACCTGGCCCGCAGCTTCGGCAAGAAAATCGGTGGTCAGCTTTATGGGCACCATACCAAACTACCATCCCGGGTAAAGCGAATGTTTGCCCTCGGCCCGTACATTGATAAGGCTGGCCTCGACTGGATTGGCCCGATCGACCAGATAACCATACTCAATAGCTGGGCTGAAATTCTGGACGCGCTCAAGAAGAACCACGGGAACAAGGCAAAGGCAGTGGTCGTCCCCGACGGCACGCTGCAGTACTTTCCGCACAGCGGCCTGCCGAAAGGTGCCACTATTCCCGGCGACTAAACATCGCCTAGTTAAATAAAAAGCAGGGTCTCAGTATAAAAATCAACCGACACCCTGCTTTTTTATCTCTGCCTGATTTAGCCGGAGCAAACGTCACATTTCGGAACTGCTTCCGGGAAATACTGGATGGTGGCGTCCGGCACCACGGCTACCCTGGCCTTATCGCCATACCGTTTTTCCAGGTCTTTGATTACCTCCGGCCAGCTCCGCGCCCAGTTGACCATCTCGTAAGGAGCCACCCAGTCGGCGCCAACTTTGTCCGGATATGGTGCTAGTATGGTCAGCTTCTTTGTGTTGCTCGGCAACGCGTTCTTGCGGCACAGTGGACCCCAGCCCAGACCACCATAATTTTTACCAAAGCTGCGGTCAAAGTAATGGTGTATTTGCCCCTCCGGCGTCACCACCACCAGCACCATATCGCCGCCACCGCCATCCTCAGACAGCAGCGGGGAGACCACCGGCGGCGCCAGCAGCATCTCATTCGCCTTGGAGAAGCAGTTGGCCACCACAATATCGGCATTCCGGACCATATCCGTGGCGTAATGTTTTTTAGCAATCTCAACACCCGCCTTGTGCTCCTCGACCGGGTCACCCACGAAAAGCGCGGTGACCTCCCTTCTCAAATTGACGATGGCGTCCACCTTGACATCAAGCTGCGCCATCCTGGCGGCCTCGATGATATCCTCAAGTATCACATTGTCGCGCAGCTTGCCAATGGCCACCGAAGGGTCAAACACCAGCCGGTTGTGGTTGGAGGCAATGGTCTGCCTGGAGGCAACGCCGGGCAGAATGACCTTGCAGCCACCGCCAAAGACATAGGGATGTGGCACGATGGCGCCGATGCCGATTTTGAGGTCGCAGGCCATGAACTCGCTGTTCACCTCGATTGGTGTCCCGTATTTGCTGACCCCCAGCGGCGTGCAGTTCTCATACGGATTGTGGTTATAAAACAGGAACCGCGACATTACATCATCGCCCAGCTTTTTCCTGAAGTCGATGCCATTCATCGTACCGTGGGCACCGATGGCGGCAATGAACCGGATATTATCATCGGCAATTCCCGCCCCGGCAAGCTCTTCCAGAATGTATGGTATCAGCATCGCTGACGGTGTCGGCCGGGAAAGGTCATCGAAGAGAATGACCACTTCTTTTTTACCTCTGGCCAGCTCTTTTATCGTCCTGGTGCCAATGGGACTGGCGAAAGCCTTCCGTATCTGGGCGTCGGAGAGAGGTGGCGCATCGTGCCCCTCCATCCTGCAGACAGTAACGTCCCAGGACTCTGGAAAGTCCAATTCCAACTCTTCATCACCGTACCAGGCCAGTACCGGCAACATTGCCTTTTTTCGGCTGCTCATCCGTCTGCCTCCTTCTCCGTTCACGCGAAAGTGAACATTCGCATTGGATTTTCAATCATTATAGTATCGATTAGCTCCTGAGAAAGCCCCTTGATTTTCATCACCGGCACCGCATCCCTCAGGATATGTCCGTAGCCCCAGCCTCCATAACGGCAGAGCGAGCTCTTGGT
>SOKS01000094.1 GCA_004375725.1 Dehalococcoidia bacterium
CATTTCCTAACTATGGATAACGATAAAGACCGGGTTGTCATTACCGGGACAGGCATTCTGAGCCCCCTCGGTTTAGATACCAGAACTACCTGGGAAGGATTAATTGCCGGTGAGTCCGGGATTGATTACATCACCCTGTTTGACCCTTCTGACATGGCGGCCAAGTTCGCCGGCGAGGTAAAAGGATTTCAGCCAACCGACTACATGGAACGCAAGGAAGCCCGCCGCATGGACCGCTTTGCCCAGCTGGCGGTCGCGGCCAGCCGGGAGGCGGTAGAATCAGCGCGACTGGAAATCGACCACACCAACGACGATGACATTGGGGTCATCATTGGCAGCGGCATTGGCGGGCTGACCACCCTCTTTGAACAGGCCAAGGTGCTCGTGGAAAAAGGTCCAGACCGCGTAAGCCCGTTCCTGGCCCCGATGATGATTGCCGATATCGCCGCCGCTCAGGTATCCATAGCACTTGGCGTCAAGGGGCCCAATTTCTGCACCACATCGGCCTGCTCCAGCGGCTCGGATGCCATCGGTGCCGCGTACGAACTCATCAGACATGGCGATGCTCAGGTCATGCTTGCCGGCGGTACCGAGGCACTCATCAACCCGCTGGGCATTACCGCTTTCACTGCCCTGAAAGCACTTTCAACCAGGAATGAAGCACCCAAGAAGGCATCACGTCCTTTTGACGCCGAGCGCGACGGATTTGTCATCAGCGAGGGTGCCTGTGTACTTATCCTGGAGAAGCTTGAGCACGCTCTGAAAAGGGGTGTCCCCGTGCTGGCGGAAATCGCCGCTTACGGTGCCACGGCCGATTCTTTCCACGTTACCCAGCCGATGGAAAACGGCGAAGGTGCCGCCAGAGCCATACGAATCGCATTGAAAAAGGCAAATATAGCGCCAACGGACATCGATTATATAAACGCCCATGGCACCTCCACTCAGCTGAATGATGTCATGGAGACCAGGGCGATTAAAACGGTCTTTGGTGACTACGCCTACCGGGTGCCGATAAGTTCCACCAAGTCAATGCTGGGGCACCTCATCGGCTGTGCCGGAGCTGCTGAAGCGATGGTCTGCATCCTTTCCATCTTGAATGGCATTATCCCGCCAACCATTAACTACGACCACCCCGATCCCGATTGTGACCTTGACTACGTGCCCAACGTCGCCCGCAAGGCCGAAGTCAAGACTGCATTATCCAGCTCGTTTGGTTTTGGCGGGCATAATTCGGTACTGATACTCCGAAGATATACCGAGGCATAATCTTGAGTCGCTACCGCTGGAATCTGCTGCCACCGATTCCGCACCAGTATCTGGTCAGCAACTCAGGCATTCCTCCCCTTATCGTCCAGCTTATGTTCAATCGCGGCGTAAAGGAGCCGGCACAACTAGCGTCTTTCCTCGCCGGTGATATAAATCTTTCCAGTAGCCCGCTACTGCTGCCGGATATGCAACAGGCCATAGCCAGGATATATCAGGCCTTACTTTCCGGAGAACCGATAGCTATATATGGTGACTACGACGCCGATGGCATCACCGCGACAGCCCTCCTTGTTCAGGGTCTTTCCGCACTCGGCGGTACCGTGATTCCCTACATACCGCACCGCCTGACCGAAGGCTACGGTTTGAAAACCGCGGCACTGGAGAACCTCCGTCAGCAGGGCATTGGGCTCGTGGTAACCGTCGATTGCGGGATTACCAGTCTGTCCGAAGTCAAGCAGGCGCGGAAAATGGGGCTGGACATTGTTATCACCGACCACCACACGCCGCTGCCAGAGATACCACCTGCGGTAGCGATTGTCAACCCAAAACTGGCTGGTTCCGCATATCCCTTTACGGAGTTGACCGGTGCCGGAGTAGCCTTCAAGCTAATTCAGGCGTTCTACCAGAGCATTGGCCGGGAAGAGCCACTGGAAGAACTGATAGACCTGGCAGCACTCGGCACCGTCGCCGATATGTCACCGCTGCTGGGTGAGAACCGCTATCTGGTAAAAGAGGGGCTCATGGTGATGAATCACAGTCCGCGCCTGGGCATCAGGGCGCTCATTGAACAGGCAGGCCTGAGCGGTGGTAATCTCGACTCCGAATGCATATCATGGACAATCGCCCCGCGCCTGAACGCAGCCGGACGACTGGAACACGCGATGTCCAGCTACAAACTGCTCATGACCAATTCCCCAGTTGAAGCCCGCCGACTGGCAAGATGGCTGGAGCAGAAAAACACTGAACGACAGAAACTGACCGCCAGCACACTGGCGCAGGCACGGGAGCAGGTACTCTCTCGCGGTATTTCCCCGCTTCTCCTGGCAGGCGATAAGGACTACTTCATCGGCATCGCCGGGCTGGTAGCCAGCCGGCTCGCTGAGGAATTCTACCGCCCAGCGGTGGTCATCAAAATCGGTGAAAAGGTGAGCATCGGCAGCTGCCGCAGTATTCCGGAGTTCAACATCATTGCTGCCTTGAAAGAGAGCCAGCACCTGCTTTCGCAGTTCGGCGGTCACTCTCAAGCGGCTGGCTTCACCCTGCCCACCCAAAATCTGCCCCGCTTTGAGGAAACACTATTAGACCTGGCCACCACCCAGCTCAGAGGAGTTGACCTGTGCCCCAGCCTTGATATTGACGCCGAGGTTACCCTGCCCGGCCTGGGCGGCGATACTTTCCAGATAACGCAGCAGCTGGCACCTTTTGGTCGCGGCAACCCGGTACCCACCTATCTCAGCCGGCGTGTTGAGGTTATCGACTGCCGCACCATGGGCAACGGCGGCGAGCACCTGCGCTTGAAGCTCAGACAGGATGGTACCAGATGGGATGGCGTTGCCTTCCGTCAGGGCGGCTGCCTGGCAGATGTCGCCCCATCTCTTGACATCGTTTATAATCTGGAGATAGACCGCTGGCAGGGAAAGGAGACACTCAGGCTCAATATTCTGGATTTCGCCCCGACCGGTCAATCTTCGAAAAGTAACCTGAAGGACAGGCTCTAAATAGCTGCGGCAGGTTTGAGGTCACCCGGGGTATCTGCTATTCTTTTAGCCGAGGTGTCATGGTCATGATTATGGCACCGATGAAAGTGCTGCCAGCCATTACCAGCCACGTGCCCTGATAGCTTCCCCAGTTGTCAAATACCCAGCCGGCAATCGGTGGTCCGACCATGGTCCCGAGCATTAATATACCCCAGGCAAAACCAATGATGGTGCCGAAGTTGCCCCGCCCGAAGTGCACCCGCAGCAGTATGCCAACCATAGTATTAATGCCCCCGTACCCGAACCCAAAAAGAACCAGAAAGAGCACCAGCAACCAACCCCACCCCAAAGAAACATATTCAAAACAGACCAGCCCCAGTGTCACCATGATTAGAGCGAGCGCTGCCATACGTTTGGGTACATATCTGTCGGCAAACCAGCCGAAACTAAAGCGTCCGCCGATACTCAATAGCGGGATAGCTGTGGTTACCAGGCCTGCTGTCGCCCGGACGATGCCTGTGCTGCTCAGGTACGGCATCACGTGTGTTACCACTGCCGGTACCACTATGAACTGCGGCATCACCGCCAGCACGACAAACCAGAAAGTGCGTGTTCTCATTGCCTGCCGGGCAGTGATGCTTACCTCTTTGGGCAGTTGTTTCACCGCTTCTTCACCAGAGAGAACGGCACTGCGTTCCTCCCCGTCAGGCAGATAGCCGTATTGCTCAGGCTTATGCCGCATGAGCAGTGAGAGGGGTAATCCGATAACGAGCATGCCAATGCCCATGATGCCTATCGCTGTCCGCCAGTCGTAGACGTCAATCAGCCTGACCATCAGAGGAACCAGAATGCCGCCGGAGCCGTAACCGCATATCATGATACCGGTAGCCAGGCCCACCCTGCGGTGGAACCAGTTGGCTACCGCGGTTACGGTTACCGAGATACCGCAGCTGCTGATCCCCAGCGACATCAAGATAAAGGCAACGTAAAACATGCCAAGGGAGTGTATCTGGCTGAGCAGCAGTAGCCCGAGGCCGATGCAGAGTACACCACCGAAGATGAGCCTCCGCGGTCCCCAGCGGTCGACTATTATGCCCGCCACCGGAGCCAGCAGCCCGGCTTCCAGCCCGCGTATGGAAGCGGCTATCGAAATCGAAGTGTAGCTCCAGCCAAACTCTCCGGCAATCGGCTCAAAAATGGCAGTGAACCCATAGAAGACCGCACCCGCCATATACAGCGCAATGATGAAACAGGCGCCGACAATCCACCACCCGTAGAAGATTTGCGGCAAACGCCGCGGTGAAGGCATTACTCTTCTGCCCTCACCCACCTTGTTCTCATGGCCAGCAGTGGAATAGTAATCGCCAGAACGATGACGGCGATGATCTGTGCCTGATGCAGCCCAAAGAGGAAGGAGGTTCCCTCACGCAGAAAACCCGTGCCCAAACGGTAAACAGAGTACAGGCTGATATAGACCATATAAAGTGAGCCATCAGGTTTGAGATGCCCTTTCAGTCTGAGCAGCACCCCGAAAACGAGCAGATTCCAGATGATTTCATAAACCGTTGTCGGGTGTGTGGATACACCAAGAGGGCAGAAACTATCGGGGTGAGTATAGACAATACCCCACGGCAATAATGTTTCCAGCCCATAGCAGCAGCCATTGATCGTACAGCCGACTCTTCCAACCGCCTGTGACAGGATAATGCCCGGTGCAATCACGTCGGCCAGATAGGCAAAGTTGACCTTGCTGAACCGACTGTACGCCCAGACACCTATGGTGGCGCCCAGCACGCCCCCGTAGGCGGTCAGTCCGCCACCACCGATGATTTCCCCCGGGTGCAGCCCGTAGTATTCCCATCTGTCGATAACATGAAGCAGCCGGGCTAGCACAATGCCAGACGGAATGCCCACCAGCGCCGCGGCGAATACGTTATCATAGGAAACCCGGGCACCCTTTTTCACCTGCCAGACTGTCCACAGGAAAACGGTGAGAATCGCCAGGGCAATGAAAATGCCATACCATCTGACTTCAATTGAGCCGATGGTGAAAACGACCGGGTCAATGCTTATGGTGATCATTAATTAAACTCCTCAATCAGGCACATAGCGCCTCAACAAAGGCTTCGGCGTCAAACTCAGCCATGTCCTCCAGCTTCTCCCCGGTGCCTATATATTTGATCGGTATCTGCAGCTCATCGCAGATAGCCAGCACAATACCGCCCCTGGCGGTGCCATCCAGCTTGGCCAGAAATACGCCGGTAACTCCAACCGCGTCCGTGAAGTATCTGGCCTGAGTCAAACCGTTCTGGCCGGTGGTGGCGTCGATTACCAGAATCACCTCGTGCGGTGCCGTCCCGTCCATCTTGGCGGCAACCCGTTTTATCTTTTTGAGCTCCTCCATAAGGTTGTACTTGGTGTGGAGACGGCCTGCGGTATCAATAACCACCTCCTCGATCTGCCGGTGGTGCGCCGCCTGCAGGGCATCATAGACCACCGCCCCGGGGTCGGCCCCCGGCTGGTGGGCGATGACATCCACTCCAGCCCGTTCCCCCCACTTTTTTAACTGGTCAATGGCCGCCGCCCGGAACGTATCCGCCGCCACCAGCAGCACATGTTTACCCTCTTTTTGCCATCGATGGGCATACTTGGCGACGGACGTTGTCTTACCGCCGCCGTTGACACCGACGAAGAGGGAAACCCTTGGCTGTGCCGGAGAAGCAGGCTCTCCTTGAGAAGCAACACTTAAAATATTGACCATCTCCGCTTTCAAAGCTTCCCGCACCAGCGAGCCGCTCAGCTTCTCATTATCCGCCTTCTCCCTGACCACACCGATCAATTTTTCCGCAGTATTGATGCCCACATCCGCGCCAATGAGCAGTTCTTCAAATTCGTCCCATACCTCATCGTCAACCGTCGTGCGGTCGAAGAGGTGCATGGCCCGGGCAAACCAGGTCTCCCGGCTGCGCTGCAGCGCCTGCGACAGAAAGTTGGCTATCTATCTCACCTTTTCCCTAGATTTGAAAGTTAAACAGCCTTACTAGGAGAGCAATTCTTCCAGCAGCACCCGGGCTGCCGTCTTGTCCAGAGGTTGGTTGTTGTTGCCGCACTTGGGCGATTGAATACAGCTCGGGCAGCCATCCTGACACGGACACTCCTCAATCGTCCTTAATGTAGCTTGCCATAATTCGGTAATGATGTCAAAACCCTTCTCGGTGATGCCGATGCCACCGGGATAGGCGTCATAGATGAATACCTGAGGCCGGCCGGTGTCCGGGTGTAATGGCGTGGACACGCCACCAATGTCATTGCGGTCACACATGGCGAACAGCGGCAGGATACCGATGGCCGCGTGCTCCACGGCGTGCAAACCGCCGGCAAAGTCGAGCTGAGTTTCTTCAAGGCGAGATTCAACACCATCCGACAGGTCAAACCACAGGCCAATGGTGGCGAAGGTCTGCGGCGGCAGGTCGAGTGGCTCCTCCCCGATTACCTCGTCGGTATACTGCGCCTTCTTTTTAAAGCCCACGACGTGGTTGGTGACCTCGACCTCCCCCAGGTACAGGTTAACCTTCCCGACTTTTTTCTTATCCAATACTTTGACAATGTGTAAATCTTCGATTTCCTTTGTCAGAGTGTAGTAATTGACATCTGTCGGCTCGGCGTAGGCGGTGCGGTTGTTCAGGTCCAGCTCTTTGACCAGGTAAGACTCTCCCTGATGCAGGTAGATAGCGCCCGGGTGTATCTGGAAGAAGGCCACGCTGGCCTCCACCGTCTCCAGCAGTGAGTCTGTTGACGTATCAACCACATCAAAGCTCTTGCCCGACGTGGAACGGATATTGACGGCCTGTGCCGGATAGGCAATCGCCGGGGACAGATACCACCTCTGGTTGCGTTCCCGGAGGATACCCTGTGCCGCCAGCATATCTCTTTCCTGTGTGAAGGCAGAGCCGAATATCTGCTCATCACTACTATCGAGCGGGCACTCCCAGGCAGCGCACAACAGGTGAGCACGCAGGATATAGGGATTGCCCGGATTGACCAGCGCACTTTCAAAATTCTTCCCGAAGAATGAATCCGGATGCCTCATGAAATACTGATCAAGTGGATTGTTCAAGCCCACCAGGAAACTCATTGATTGTTCCTGGCTCCGCCCGCTCCGGCCTGCCTGCTGCCAGGTGCTGGCGATGGTTCCCGGATAGCCCGACAGCACCGTTGCGTCAAGGTCGCCGATGTTTATGCCCAGCTCCAGCGCATTCGTGGCCACGGCACCGGCGAGCTGACCACTGAAAAGCTCTCTTTCAATCTGGCGGCGCTCCTCAGGAAGATAACCGGCGCGGTAGGGCATGATTTTGGGCGGTCGGCCAATGCTTATCTCGGACAGCCTTTCTTTGGAATAGATGTAAATCAGCTCGGTGAGGCGGCGGGTGCGGGCAAAGGTCAGGGTGCGGATATCCTGGTTCACCAGCTCGGTAAACAGATGGGTGGCTTCGCTGTTGGCGCTGCGGCGGACGCTTTTCGCTTCATCGATTATGGGCGGATTCCAGAAAACGAAGTCCTTGCCACCGTGAGGCGAGCCGTCATGGTCAACCACCTCGAATGGCAGTCCCACCAGTTGCTCGGCATGTTCCCCGGGGTTGGCAATGGTCGCCGAACAGCAGATGAACTGCGGGTTGGAGCCGTAGAGTCGGCACAAACGCCGCAGCCGGCGCAGCACACCGGCCACGTGTGAGCCAAAGACCCCGCGATAGGTATGGGCTTCATCCACCACCACGTACTTCAGGTGTCGCAGCAGCCTCGACCAGTACTGATGGTTGGGCAGAATACCCACATGAAGCATATCGGGGTTGCTCAGAATTACCCGGGCGCGTTTCCGTATCTCGGCCCGCTCCCCTTTAGGCGTATCGCCGTCAAAAGTGTCCAGCTCCTCTACCTGCAAAAGGTCGGGGGTGAATAATTTATGTAAAGCACGCAATTGGTCCTGCGCCAGTGCCTTGGTCGGAAAGAGGTAGATGGCGCGGCTTCCCGGGTCTGCCAGGAGCGCCTCGGCAACCGCGATGTTGTAACAGAGGGTCTTGCCGCTGGCGCTGGCCGTGGCCACCATAACATTCTTTCCGGCTCTTATTCCGTTGACCGCTTCCGCCTGGTGCGTGTAGAGAGGAAACAGCCCCTGAGTCTGCAGGCGTGCTAACAGTGCCGGAGCTAACGGCTGGTCAAGCTCAGCATACTCCGCACGGCGGGGATTAATGCGTTCCACATGGGCAATCTGGTCGGCAAAGGTGGTCTGGGACTGAAGATGCTGCAGGAAGGCCAGAGTATCCACCATGACCCTCCTTCACTAGATAGGTAGTATCTCGATTTCGTAATCGAGAATTTCGACCTCAAATCGGCTGTTGATTACAAAATCAACGACTTTAGATAGCATCTCATTGGCATGCCGATTCTCATTGCTGACGCAGCAGATGCCGATGGTAGCCAGCTGCCAGCGGTCCTGGTTGTCCACTTCCGCCACGGAGACATTGAACTTGTTTCGGACACGACTGATTATGGATTTCAGTACCTGCCGTTTGCCTTTAAGAGACAGGTTTTCCGGCAGGCGGAGGTTGATCTTGCACATGCCCACATTCATGGCTATATCCAGCTGGAATAGCTGAACAGGCCAAAACTGAACCTGGCCTGGTTCCGTAACCACTCCTGCTTTTAATGTAGCATCTCGCTCTACGAGTGTCAAACCGATAACCGAATGGCCAACCGGGGCGGCTTGCCTCTAACGGACAACCTGTGCTATGATTTTATATCAAATCCTGGACTGACCAGAGAACCAGCCATCAAGGATTCCCCAAGGTGAATAGTTAGATGCCGAAGATTTATCTTATTGACGTAACCAACCGTGATGGAGTGCAGACCGCCAAGCTCGGCCTGTCCAAGATGGAAAAGACGCTGATGAACGTTTACCTGAATGAGATGGGCGTTTTTCAGTCGGAATTTGGCTTCCCCACCACCAGACACGAGACCCTGTACCTTCAGGCAAACCTGGAGCTGGCGCAGATGGGAGCCCTGCAACCGATTCGACTTGAAGGCTGGCTAAGGGCCATTGCCAGCGATGTTGAAACGGCCTTCAGACTGGTACCGGATATCAAACACCTGAATATCTCCATCTCCACATCAACCCAGATGATAAACGGAAAGTTTCAGGGTAGAAAGCAGCAGGAAGACATCATTCATGATATGACCGAGGCGTTGGACGCGGCCAAAGCACTGGGAGCCAAAACAGTGGGGGTGAATGCGGAAGACGCTTCGAGAACTGATATCACGTTCCTCACCAGGTTCGGTCTGGCAGCCAGAGAACACGGTGCCGACCGCCTCAGGTACTGCGACACCCTTGGCTACGATAACCCGTTTACCATTTACGAAACCGTCCGGAACCTGGCAGAAAACACCGGCCTGCCACTTGAAATTCACTGCCACGGCGACCTGGGGATGGCGGTGGCCAACTCCCTGGCCGGGGCCAAAGGTGCCATTGACGGCGGCCAGGATGTTTACATCAATACCACCGTAAATGGCATTGGCGAGAGGGCCGGTAATGCTGACCTGGTGGCGGTGGTTCTGGCGTTAATCAAATCAAAGCAATTTGCTGATAAGTATCAGTTGGGACAGCCGATTGACCTCTCTAAATCGTGGAAAACCGCCAAGTTCGCCAGCTACGCCTTTGGTTTACCCATTCCGATTAACCAGCCGGGGGTCGGGGCGAATGCCTTTGCTCATTCCTCTGGCATCCACGCTGACGGCGTTTTGAAAGACCCGGAAAACTATGAACTCTATGGCTTTGAGGAATTGGGGCGGGGCGACCCGGTAATGGTGGAAACGGGAAGGGAAATCATTGCCGGGCAATACAGCGGTATCTCTGGCTTCAGCCACCTCATGGGCCGAATGGAAGTGCAGTTCAGCAGCCGTGAGGAAGCCGCCGAGATTCTGGAACTGGTCCGCTATGCCAACGTCGAAGCACAGAAGCCACTCGTCGAGGATGAACTGCTTTTCATTGCCAAATACCCCAAGATTGCCAAAAAGTTGCTGACACTGACACCACTGGAGTAGC
>SOKS01000076.1 GCA_004375725.1 Dehalococcoidia bacterium
ATAGCGACGACGACCGCTTCCGTACGAGCGTTGGCATTCAGCTTGCGCAAAATGGAGGTAACATGGTTTTTAATCGTCTGTTCACTGATGTCCAGCTCGGCGGCAATCTGCTTGTTCAGATAGCCCTGAGCTATGTACTGCAGGATTTCCATCTCTCTCGGGGTAAGCGGGGAAATGAACGATTCCGCTTCGCTGCGCAACGATAGTTCCTGGAACTGCTGCAGTACCTGCTCTGCCAGCTTGGGTCGGGTGGTCAGGCTTTCATTAATCGGGTGCTCACCGCGGGAAACGCCCCTTATGGTATTAACCAGCTCACTGGCGGTAACCTCCTTGCCTAAATAGGCAACCGCCTGAGCTTTAAGGGCCTGGAAGAGCTGGGCGTCATCCGGATTGGACGTGAGCACCACTACGCCGATTGTCGGCAGGTGCTGTTTTATTTTACGCGCCAGCTTCAGGCCGGCATCTGAAGGCGTATCGATATCCAGCAGAGCCACATCGGGCGGCAGCTTATCGATTATGGAGAGTACTTCATCCGAAATCTCAGCCGTGGCGGAAATGGTAATGTCCCGCACTTTGGAGAGGGAATGCTCTATTCCCTGCCGGAAAAACACCTGCTGACTGATGATAATTACCTGTATTTTGTTCATTTTTAACAACCTTCTTTCACAATTAATTATCTGTTGCCCCGGTCTCAGGTGAGGCCATCTCCTCGCTTTCCGTGCTCACCGGTGTTCCCGTGGTGCTCTGGATGGCGGTATTAAAAATTGCCACCAGCTTCGGGTCGAATTGAGTACCGGCACCTCGTTTCAATTCCTCAAGCGCCCCCTCAAGGGGCAAGGCATCGGAATAACTCCGTACCGTGGTCATGGCGGTAAAAGCATCGGCTACCGCCAGGATACGCGCTTCCAGAGGTATCTCCTCACCATTCAGACCGATAGGGTAGCCGGTTCCGTCATATCGCTCATGGTGGTGCAGAATACCGGGCAGGCACGAGGCCAGTTCCGGGACACGGCTGGCGATGTTCACTCCCACCTGGGGATGTGTTTTAATTACTTCCCACTCATCGTCCGTCAGCGGGGTTCGTTTATTCAATATCTTTTCGCTGATGCTGATCTTGCCAATGTCATGCAGTAAAGCGCTGGTCTCAAGTTTGGCAATTTCCTCTGGCTCAAGCTCGACAGCTGTGGCCAAGAGGACGGCATACTCCTTCACCTTTCTCCAGTGGCTGTTGGTGTAATGTTCCTTGGCGTCCACGGTTTCCGCCAGGGCAAATATGGCACTCAGCGTGTCCCCATCCCGGCTGTCTACTAAATTGAGCGGAGTATCTTGCAGCTCCAGTAAAGTTCCCGAAGCGCAGTAATTTCGGTTACCACCTTCACGCTTCGCGCGGTATAGCGCGGTATCAGCCGCATTCACTATTTCATCCGCAGTGGCGCCATCTGCGGGCCAGGTTGCCAGGCCAAGGCTGGCGGTTATGGCAATGTGTCCGGCCTTTGCTTTGGAAGCAACCTTGCGGCGGGTACGGTCCGCCACTTGGAGGGCAGCATCAATGGGAGTATTAGGCAGGAGAACGGCAAACTCATCACCACCGTAACGGAAAGCCTGGTCGGTGCTCCGTATGGTAGCCTTCAGGACGCCGCCAATTTCCTTGAGCAGTTTGTCGCCGGCCGGGTGCCCGTAGTTATCATTGAAAGCTTTGAAACCGTCCAGGTCAAGAATTATCAGCGAGAAGACACCGCCGTAGCGTGAGTGTCGTTTAATCTCCGCAGCCATCAGTTCATCCAGAGAGCGGCGATTCAGCAAATCGGTGAGCTCATCAATCCGTGCCTTCTCTTCGGCTTCAGCATACAGACGTGAGTTTTCGACGGACATGGCAATCTGGGAAGCCAGCTGCTCGAGCAGCGTCATATGTCTCTGCGAGTAGGCATTCGGCTCGCGGCTGGCGACAACAAAACTGCCAATGACTACCCCTTTAACAATGAGCGGGAAGTATGCGATGCTGCGTATTCCCTGTCGGTGGTGGTATTTTGCGGTGACGAACTGCCCGCTCTGGGTCAGGTCAGGCTCCAGAATTGCCTGTTTATTTATGGCTACCCATTCCGTACCTGTGCCCCTGAGGGGAACTCGCTCCCCAAGTTTCCAGGCCGAGCCTATCTCGGAGTACAGGGCCAAGATATTAATGTGGCTGTCCTCGATGAGAACGATAGATGCCCAGTTAGTATCAACCACTTTCTTCAGCTCGCCGATGAAGCTGTCGTAGATTTCTTGAATATCGAGGCTTGACGTGATGACGGCACTGCAGCGGTTTATCACCGATAGCTCTTCCTCGCGTTCCCTGAGTCGCTCACGGAGGTATTCCTTTTCCATGCTGACGGCAACCTGGTTGGTAACTTCCTCAAGCAGGCGAAGGTCTTCCAGAGAGTACCTGCCGGACTCCTTTTTATCCAGTACCAGGATGCCGATAAGTCGTTCGCGGCTTATCAGCGGCATGAATAGTTCTATCTCATGGGCATTGATTTCCTCCTTTTCCTCCTCCCATAGGCCCCGGAATTCGGGCAGAATGGCCAGGCTCTCTCTGGTCAGCAGCTTGCGTTCCCGCCTCAGGTAATCGACTATCGGACTCTTTCCACTCAAACTGAACTGATAAAGAGAATCATCTTTTCTCTTGGACTCAACAAACTGGGTGGTAAAATCCTGCCCACCGACTTCCGGAAAGAGGAGGCGGGCTCGCTGGCAGCCGACCGCCTTGGTGACCAGCGAGAGAACCTCGCCGCCCTGTTCTTTCAG
>SOKS01000186.1 GCA_004375725.1 Dehalococcoidia bacterium
GAGCTGCGGGCCAGGACGGATGAGTTCAGGGCTCGCCTGAAGGATGGCGAGACGCTCGCCCAGCTTTTACCCGAAGCTTTTGCTGCCGTACGGGAAGCGGCCAAAAGAACCATCGGTCAGCGCCACTTTGACGTCCAGCTGATGGGAGGCATTGTCCTGCACCAGGGGAAAATCGCCGAGATGAAGACCGGCGAGGGGAAAACGCTGGTAGCTACCCTCCCTCTTTACCTGAACGCATTAACCGGCGGGGGCTGCCACCTGGTGACGGTAAACGACTACCTGTCCCGGCGCGACCCGTACTGGATGGGGCCGATTTATCACCTGCTGGGATTGACGGTGGCCAGCATCTATCCGCAGCAGACGCCGGACGAGCACCAGCCATCACGGTTATATGACCCTGACCATGATTCGGGGGACAGCCGGTGGCGGCATTTCCGTCCCGTCTCCCGCAAAGAGGCTTATGAGGCTGATATCACCTACGGGACGAGCAGCGAGTTTGGCTTTGATTACCTGCGGGACAACATGGTGGTCGACCTGGCCCAGTGCGCGCAGCACGAGCGGCACTACTCCATTGTTGACGAGGTGGATAACCTGCTCATTGATGAAGCCCGCACCCCCCTGATTATCAGCGGCCCGGCGGAGGAATCGGGGCAAATATACAATGTGTTTGCCCGTCTTATTCCAAGATTTAGACCAGAGGCGGACTACGTCGTTGACGAAAAGGAACGCACGGTCAACCTGACCGATGCCGGCATCAGCACCATGGAGTCGATGTTAAAACGGGAAGGATTGTTGAAGTCGTCGAACCTGTATGACCCGGCCAACTACGTTTTCACCCGTTTTCTGGACAATGCCCTGAAGGCTCACGTGCTTTTCAAGCGCGATAAGGAGTACGTGGTCAAGGACGGCGAGGTCATCATCGTTGATGAGTTCACCGGGCGGCTGATGTTCGGGCGACGCTACTCCGAGGGACTGCACCAGGCGATTGAGGCCAAAGAGCACGTCAAAGTGCAGCGTGAGACAATGACCTTTGCCACCATTACCATCCAGAATTACTTTCGAATGTACCAAAAGCTGGCCGGGATGACCGGCACCGCCACCACTGAGGCGGAGGAGTTTCACAAAATATATGGTCTGGAAGTGGTGGAAATCCCCACAAATGCGAAGATGATTCGCGAGGACTTCCCCGACCAGATTTACAAGAACGAGCGGGGCAAATTCAATGCCGTGGTTCGGGAGATCGAGCAGCTTCACCAACAGGGCCGGCCGGTGCTCATCGGCACCGTTTCCATTGAGAAGTCGGAATACCTGAGTGACCTTTTAAAGCGTAAAGGTATTCCCTACGAGGTGCTCAACGCCAAGCAGCACGAAAAGGAAGCAACCATCATTGCCCGGGCTGGTGAGTCGGGAGCAGTTACCGTGGCCACCAATATGGCGGGCCGGGGCGTTGACATTGTGCTCGGGGGGAGCCTGGACGGCCAGAATGAAACCGAATGGCAGGAGAAGCACCGCCGGCTCATATCACTCGGCGGGCTGCACGTTATCGGCACGGAACGCCACGAGGCACGGCGGATTGATAACCAGCTCCGGGGCCGGTCAGGACGGCAGGGCGACCCGGGCAGCTCGCGCTTTTTCGTTTCCCTCGAGGATGACGTGGTGCGGCGCTTTGGCGGCGAGCGCATTAAAGGCATTATGGACTGGGTGGGCATGGACGAAAGCACGCCCATTGAAAATAAATTGGTGAACCGCTCCATTGAGGGTGCCCAGGTCCGGGTGGAGGGCTTCCACTTTGACATGCGCAAGCACCTCGTCGAATATGACGACGTCGTTAACAAGCACCGCGAGCTTATTTATGCGGAACGCCGCAAAATCCTGGACGGCACCGACCTCAAGACAAACATCCTGTCCATGGTGCGGGATGAGATACGGAATATGGTGGCCAGCCATATCGCCGATGAGCATGGCGTTGACTGGGACGTGAAAGGTCTGCTTGCCGATTTGGCCACCATCTTGCTCCTGCCACCAGCATTGACGGCGGATTCGCTGCTGGAATTAAAGCCCAAGCAGATTGAAGAGAAGTTCACCGGGCTGGCGGAGACGCTATATGAGGAGCGGGAAAAGGAGCTGGGGCCGGAAAACATGCGGGCGCTTGAGCGTCTGGTCATGCTGCGCATCATTGACAACCTGTGGGTGGAACACCTGACGGCAATGGAGAATATGCGTATGCAGGCAGGATGGCAGACGCTGCGCCAGACGCGGGCGGTGGATGCCTACAAGCGTGAGGGATACCGGCAGTTTCAGACGCTGCTCGATACCATTCAGCATGACGTGGTGCATACCATTTACCACGTGAACATCGTTAAAAAAGAACCGTCGGCGCAGGCACCGTCCCTGATGGCTCAGGTTGCCGGGCGGAGCCGCCCCGTTGTCAAACAGAAGACAAAGGTGGGCGGCCGGAAGATAGGTCGCAATGAACCCTGCCCCTGCGGGAGCGGTAAGAAATACAAACATTGCTGTGGAAGGTAGCCAGGATTATGATGAGTGAAGAACAGTTGCGGAGATCACTTCAGGAAATTAGCGGAGAGCTGGAAGAACTTTCCAGCTTGGAGAGGCCGCTTACCAAAGAGGAGGGGAAGCACCGGAAGAAGCTCCAGTTCAGAAAATACGTCATCGACAGGATAAAAGAGGCCAAGGATAAGGACCAGAAAAGCGATGAGCTTTACAATACCACCTACTATCAGATGCTGGTGCCGTGGGGTGAGAAACACCCCGTCCTGTT
>SOKS01000028.1 GCA_004375725.1 Dehalococcoidia bacterium
AACTGTTGCAGGCAGGACATTTCATAGGTGTAATCTCCGAAAAGCGCTTTCTTTATAGTGTAGATAAAGAATGATGCCACGTCAAGGGAATCTGCCCCCCGAAAAGGAGTCCAGTTTCATGTTAGGCTGGAAAACAAGAAAGGGGGCACGTCAAATGTATCTGCCTCTAACCTTGATTTTCAGGTGGCTTAATGTAGTACAATTGAAACCGAATGGTGCAGAAGATAGTACAGGAGGTGTCATAATGACAAGTCTGGCTCGAGAAGCACCCGGCACCCGCGAATTGCTGATGGGCAATGAGGCAATTGCCAGAGGTGCCCTGGAGGCAGGGGTTCAGTTTGCTACCGGCTATCCAGGAACTCCGTCTTCGGAGATAGTGGAGAGTTTAGCCAGGGTTGCCAATGAAGCTGGAATATACGTAGAGTGGTCAACCAACGAGAAAGTGGCCACGGAGGCGGCCGCAGCGGCCTCGTTTGCCGGGCTACGAGCATTTTCCGCCATGAAAACAGCCGGCATAAACGTGGCTCTGGACTTTCTGGCTCACCTGAATTACTCAGGTCTCGGTAAAAACGGAGGCGGGCTGGTAATGGTGGTCTGTGATGACCCTGAGGGACACTCCAGCGGTGATGAGGCTGATTCACGCTGGTTCGCCAGCTCTGAAAGCATTCCCCTGCTGGAACCAGATAGCCCCGAAGAAGCCAAGGAGATGACAAAGTGGGCCTTTGACCTTTCCGAAGAGTTTAACGGGTTCTTCCTGGTCAGAACTACAACCCGTATTTCACTTTCCAGTGGCCCGGTTACGTTGGGCAAGATAACCTTTACGGGAAGGAAGGCCAGCTTTGACACTTCACAGTGTATTTCACCCTATCTGGCCAAGCTCCACCACATCGATGTTCTCGAGAGACTGACCAAAGTAGCGAAAGCCTTTGAGAAATCTTCCTTTAACAGGTACCAGGGCCCACAGAATCCGGAACTGATTATTGTCTGTAGCGGTGTGGGCACCCGATATGCTCTGGAAGCAGTGCAGTCGCTCAACCTGGGTAAATCGGTGGGCCTGTTGAAACTGGGAACTCTCTGGCCATTTCCCAGAGAATTCGTGGAAAAGCATTTATCTAAAACAAAGCAGGTTCTGGTTGTAGAAGAAATCGACCCTTTTCTGGAAACATTCATCAAGAAGACAGCCTTCGAATCGACAACGCTGTCCGGTGACCTGAAAGTCTACGGCAAAGAATCGGGTCACCTGCCCAGGATAGGAGAGCTGAGACCAGACCTGGTGATAAAAGCGCTGGCCACGCTATTTGAGACCGAATACGTCGATAGGGAGGCAGATTACCGGCAAAAAGTTTCTGACGCCAGTGAAAAGCTGCTTATCGACCGCGGCGTAACCTGGTGCGCGGGATGTCCCCACCGGGCCAGTTTCTGGTCCATTAAAAAGGCGCTGCAGAAAGATGGCCGGGATGGCTTCCTGACCGGCGATATAGGCTGCTATACGCTGGACGTTTTTCCGGCGGGGGATAAACTGATCAAAGCGCTGCACGCCATGGGCTCCGGGGTCGGGCTCGCCACCGGCTTTGGCCAGCTCGGCCAGTTCGGCTCGGAGCAGCCAGTTGTAGCCGTCTGCGGCGATTCCACTTTCTTCCATTCTTCTATCCCCGCCCTTCTCAACGCCATACATAACAAATCCAATATGGCGCTGATAGTGCTGGACAACCGGGCGACGGCCATGACCGGTTTCCAGTCCCACCCCGGGACAGCGTTCGACGCCATGGGGAACAAGGCGCCGGCGATAGATATGGCCAACCTCTGCCAGAGCCTGGGGTGCAAGGTGGTGATAACCGACCCCTTCGATATAAAAGGCACCACTGCTAAGCTGCGGCGACTCTTAAAAGAAGACAAGGTCAAGGTCCTGATTATGCGTCGCACGTGCGAGCTGGTGCGGATGAGGGAAGAGAAGAAGCCCCCTTACACCGTGTGGGTTGATGCCGAGAAGTGTCGTGGAGAGAAGTGCGGTTTCTGCACCAGGTCATTCAAGTGTCCGGCATTACCGTGGGACATCGAAACAGAAAAAGCAATCATCAACAAAGCAGTCTGCTCGGGATGCGGTGTCTGCGTTGACATCTGCCCATTCGGAGCAATTGTGAAACAGGAGGTGTCCTAATGGTTTACCATGATGACCCTTTAAATCTGGTGATAAGCGGCGTTGGCGGTCAGGGTAATATCCTGCTCTCCCGTCTTATCGGCCGTTCCCTGCTGAGAAAAGGTTACCACGTCGCCGTAGGCGAGACTCTCGGCGTGGCACAAAGAGGCGGCGCGGTAATGAGCAATTTACGGGCATCAAAAAAAATGCCGGTCGGCCCGCTTATCCCGGAGGGCAAAGCCCATATCATCCTGAGCCTCGAGCCTCTGGAGACGCTGAGAATGCTGGTCAGATATGGAAACCCGCAGGTGACGACCATAACCAATTTCAACCCTCTTTTTCCGGTATCGGTTCTCTCTCGAAAGGACCAGTATCCTGAATATGACGCCCTTAAGGAAGCCATCGCCAAACTCTCGGCATCGGCCTGGTTCCTGGACGCCACCGGCATGGGCCTGGAGCTGGGAGCACCCATAGTGGCCAATGTCATAATCCTGGGGGGATTAATAAGCCTGAATCTATTACCCCTCACCAGAGATGACATAGAGGAAGAATTAAAAGCCAGTTTCTCCCCGGACAGAGTCGAACTGAACCTCAAGGCACTCAACCTGGGGATGGAATCAATAGCGTCGAATACGCAGGTTAGCAATTAGCTGACCAAGGAACTATGAATATCTTTGAGAATGAACTATACCTGCTAAGCACCGGCGTACCGATTACTGCCATGAGTCCCCATTCATCTCCACTGGAGGAATATCAGGCAGCCTTTGCCGACAGGGAACAACCTTTCCTCGAATTCTACTCCTTTACCGGAGGGCAGGTAAGTAAAAGAGCCCTGACCAGAGGAGAGTTCTGGGATTTGGCCAGCTCGGGAGCGGCCTATCTCACCGATAACGGCGTGGCCAAAGGCGACCGCATATTGCATTGTTTTTCCCATAACAGTCTGTACGATGCCATATTCAGGCTGACATCAGTCCTGGTGGGCTGTGCTCCGGTGACCGTAAACTGGCAGGCAGATGATAACGAACGCATCGTTACCAAGGCCAAGTTAACCGGCGCAAAATTCATAATCTATGACGAAGAATTTGCCCCCCGAATAGAAGAGATAAAAGCCAGAGCAGATATCAAATCTACCCTTGAAGCTGACAAACTTGAAGCATATGAGAGCCTCAGCACCTGGATAGACCCCGGACTGCATCATGATGACGAAAAAATGGTCATCTTCACTTCCGGCACCACCGGGGAACCCAAGGGAGTTAGCCTGTCATACGGTAACTACCTGGCCAATAAACTCGCCTTTGAGCATTATTTTGGCATGTCGGAAACGACGCAACTGGATATTTTGCTGGTTAATCCTTTACACCATACTAACTCGACCGCTTTCCTGGACTGGAGTATGCGGCGCCGTGGCACAAGACTATACCTCCTGCCACGCTACGCCACGCTTTACTGGAAGATACTGGTAGATGTGGCGCGACGTAAACGTGACCTGCTCATCGCGCCCATGGTTTCCCGCCACATTGATTTCCTGGAAGAGCTACATACTCGCTCAGAGCTACCCGTTACCGTGGACGAGATAAAAGGTGCTCTCAATAAAACTGATATGATGATAGGTTCGGCTCCGGTCGGTCCAACCACAATCAAACGGATACTTGAATTCAGTAACCATTTGCCTATTGTTCGCTTCGGTTCAACCGAAACCTGCCTTCAGGTCATGGCCACACCAAGGACATTACCCCAGGATGCACTCAGGAAAGCGTTTGAAGCTGGCTGGTCGCATTGCTACCAGGGTGAGAGAACGGTCGGTTATTACATTGGCCGGGACCATTCTCCCTTCACACGGGTCAGAGCCGTCAAATCCATCGACCCCGATAATAAAGATTATCTTCGTACTTGCGACGTCGGCGAGCCCGGTTACCTGGTCACGCAAGGCCCAAATATTATGAGTCATTACGTGACTGATGCTGAAGCTACCAGGTCTGTCTTTCACGAAGGGTGGTACACCGGCCTGCGGGATATCGTCTTCGCCTTAAAAAATGAAGCGGACGGACAGCTCGACTATTACTGGATGACCAGGGATTCGGCACTTCTTATTCGTGGTGGTGCCAATTATTCTTATGACCAGGTTGCCGCCGAGCTGGCCAGGGTGCTGGTTGAAGGCTTCAACCTGGAAACAGAGCAATTCAAGTTAGCGGTGATAGGTCTACGGGTGGAAAGCGAACATGAAGACAGCTGTTGTGTTACCATTGAACTTGGCCAGAAGGTTGCCGATAAACAGCCGCCACTGGAAGCCGAGTTTTTAGGCCAGGCTCGCCAGAGAGTCCCCAAAAGTTTTCGGCCCGATTATGTCCGCTTTGCTAAAATTCCCACGAATTTCAAGGGCCTGGTACTTATCTCTGAGCTGAGAGCAGATTATAAGAAAGCACTGGAAGCAAAAGGGCTGGCAATATATACATAGCAGAGAGTAACATTTTTACTGAAACAGGAGGATTCCATGGCTGAAAGCACCAAAGGTGTTAACAAAGCAATCCTGGATAAAGTGGAGAAACGGGCTTACGAACTTATTGACAAATATCACGGCTGCTCGCAATGCTCACTGCTGGCGATTCAGGAAGTCTGCGGCATGAAAGACGACGTAATGGCAAAAGCATCAATCGGCCTGGCCGGCGGTGTTGGCAGCATGCGCTCGGTATGTGGAGCGCTGACCGGCTCGGCACTTGCCCTCGGCATGAAATACGGTCGCGACGTCAGTTATCTGAAAGGCCCGGCAGAAAAGGCCATCGAGGTAGAGCATGCTGCCCTGGAACCGGTGACCAGACTGGCCAAGTGGTTTGAACGGGAATTCGGCAGCATTGACTGCCACGATATTCGCCGGGCGTTTATGGGAACGGAACTGAACCGGGAAATCCCGTGGCAGAAACAGTGGTTGCAAGAGCTGGGTATCCATGAGCACTGCTCGAAGATTGTGGCCAGGACGGCAAGAAGAGCCGCGGCCATACTGGAGAAGCCAGATTTGAGCATCCTTGACAAGGTGTAGCGGGAAGTCTAATACGGTTGCCTTACTTCTCTTTTGCCGCCTGAAGAAGAGAGACCGAATCAAGGTCGAAGACGGGCTTGGCCTGAGGATGGTCACCAAGAGAAACGTGGTCACCGGTCAGGCAGAGCACATTTTCAATGCCCAGAACAGAGGCACTGAGCAGGTCAGACTGCAGGGCAATGCGATTTCGGTCCCGGCAGGTTACCTGAAAGACTGGCTCCAGACCCTTCTGTTTCAGAATGCAGCAGGTGGCCAGCGAGCCCAGCCTCATCGCCGAGCTCTGCTGGTCGGTGGCGTTGATGGCATCCACTCTCCCGCGCATCACTTCAGCCGTTTCCAGCATCTCCTGAATGTCAACGCCTTTGGGCGGGCCAATCTCCGCGGTTACCACAAATTTCCCCTGTTTTATCAGTTCAACAATGCTCATTTCCTGATAAGGCCCCCCGTTCGATCATCATTCGCCAGCGTAATCGTTTCGTATCCCAGCCGGATATCACCAGATTCAGATTATCAATTTCATCTTGACCGTATATTGCACCACGCCACCACCGAACGACCTTGATGGTGGAAAACTATTCTTGCTGCGGGGAAAAACAAAGCTGATAATGCTCCGGTAACCGGCTGGCAGCAGAAAACAATCGGTGTAAAACCACCAGCTATTAAGATACAAATAGTCTGAATAAATGTCAATAGCGACGATATGGAAGTCCACGCACCGCGCGATCGACCTCAATGGCATGAGCGTATTAGTTGACCTTGTCTGGTCATTCCCATTAGAATTAATTTTAGAGGAACTGGAGCGAACTGCGGTGAGTGCCATTGAAGCTCTGAAACGATGCGAGATATTTCTCGGGCTGGACAATTCCGACCTGCAGAAAATCATCGACCTTCCGTCCTGCCAGGAGAAGGCGTACCAACCCGAGGAGGTAGTTTTTCACGCCGGCGATTCTGCCGAGCATCTGTACGTACTTGTTGAAGGAAAGGTCGACCTGTTGGCAGGAGCATCCACACGCCCGTCCAAACTACCGGAACCGGCGCTGATAACAATCATCGGTAAGGGCAGCATTTTTGGCTGGCCAGCCCTGGTGCCACCGCATATTTTCAGCCTGACGGCCATTGCCAAGGCACCGGTTCAGATCCTGGTTATTGGCGGCAGTGACATTCGAAACCTGTTTAAACTACACCCGCACATCGGCTATGAGGTAACTCAGAGTTTGCTACAGGTGATCGCTTCCAGGTTTCGAACCATTGAGCAATTATTAGTAACCGGCGAACGGTCAATCCTGTTTGAAATACCAAAGTGGACCGGCCAGATAAATAAGAACAGCTTTTAATGTGAGCTATGAATCCATTCCATTACTCAAGCGATGGGCTGCCCGCCCGTATGAAGCTGGGGCAAACACACCGTGAGTGGTCGCATTATGTCGTTCGCTACCCCACCGCTCACCCGACGCGCTACGAAAAGAACAACACTGTCCTGGCCGAGTATTTCCGGCCGCTGAATACCACCGGCGCCCCGCTGGTAATCCTGTTCCATGGCATCGGCGACCAGCTCCTCATTCCCTGCAAGATGCTGGCCCGGTCTCTGGTCAAGAAGGGTATGGCCTGCTTTGTTCTTTATTCGGTCTTTCATTCGCGGCGCATGCCGGATGAGGTGAAATCACGCTACCCCTCACTCACCCCCGACGAGTGGTTTGAGAACTACGTCATTTCCATAACCGATGTACGCCAGGCAATCGACTGGGCAAAAAGTCGTACCGAAATAGACACGGAAAAGGTGGGGGTAATCGGCATAAGCTTCGGTGGCTTCATCTCGGCCATCACCATGGGCATAGATAAGCGTATCAAAGCGGGGGCTTTTCTCATTGCCGGCGGCAATTCACAGAAGATAGCGCGCTTCAGCCGCAAGCGTTCCATGAGAAAGGGCTACAAAGTGACCGAGGCAGAGTACAACCATGACCAGAAGGTCTACCGTCAATATCTGAATGAGGTCGCCGAGAAGGGTTATGAGAATGTAACACCCCCCAGCAGGAGCTTTCTGATTGACCCGATGACCTTCGGACCGTACCTGCAGGAACGCCCCGTGCTGATGCTCAATGCACTCTGGGACGAATATGTTCCAAAACAGGCCACGCTTGACCTCTGGAAGGCCTCTGGCAAACCGTCCCTGAGCTGGTTCCCGGGAACGCACACCACCTTCTGGTTCTGGTATCCGCTCATCCGTCGTAAAATTTCCCGCTTCCTGGTATCCACCTTTAATACTGGAAGCAATATATAACTGGATAATTATTGGGACAAGGAGGCAGCCATGCCACAGGAATATGAAATTAATGAACTGGCCAAAGAAGAATCCTGGCGCATGTTCCGCATCATCGGTGAACTGGTGGAGGGTTTTGACCGGCTCTCCAGCGTAGAGCCAGCCGTTTCCATTTACGGCTCAGCCAGGGTGAAGCCAGGAGACGAGCTTTACCGGAAAACGGAGGAAATCGCCCACCGCCTGGGTGAGGCGGGCTTTTCCATAATCACCGGTGGCGGACCTGGCCTGATGGAAGCCGCCAACAAAGGTGCTTCTAAGGCCGGTGTCACATCAGTGGGCGTTAACATTGAACTGCCGGAAGAACAGCTGCCCAACACTTATTCCAACATCTCCCTTTCGCTGCGTCATTTCTTCGTCCGCAAGGTGCTGCTGGTGAAATATGCCACTGCCTTCATCATAATGCCCGGTGGTCTCGGGACACTCGATGAGCTCACGGAAGTGCTGACCCTCATGCAAACCCACAAGATAAGGCCATTCCCAGTGCTGCTGTACGGCAGCGGTTACTGGAACGGCTTTCTGGACTGGCTGAGGAACTGCACCCTGGACAAGGGTTTTATTTCGGCAGAAGACCTGCACCTGCTCCGCGTCTGCGACGATACCGAGGAAATCGTTGATGCGGTCCGCAAATGGTGCCTGAAGCAGGAAATTGCCGGTAAAAGTGCTATTGCCAAGTAAAGGTATCAGCACCGGCGCAATTTAAGGGGGATAAGCTTTGTTACCAGCTGAGAAATCTGAAATTTTAAAGAATTCCCTGATTTTCTCCAGTCTGAACGAGGATGAGCTTTCCGGATTGGCCGGACTGGCGATCGAGCGAAGCTTCCAGGCTGATGAATTCATCTTCTGGGAAGGTGACGAGCCCGATTACTTCTACGTGATCGCTGAGGGAAGGATAAAGGTGGTCAAGCACTCGTCTTCGGGCAAAGAATTCATCATCGCCTTCTTTGAGTCGGGTGAGATGTTCGGCGAGGTAGCTGTTTTCGAAGGTAAACCTTATCCCGCTTCTGCCCAGGCGATTTCTGCCACCAATGTACTGGGCATAAGAAGGCGTCATTTTCTTGATTTCCTCGCCACCCACCCACAGATGGCAATGCGTATTATCAACATTCTTGGCGGTCGCCTCCGCGATGCACAGGGTCGGCTCAAAGACCTTGCCGGAGAGAGAGCTCAACAGCGACTGGCCCGCATTCTGCTGATGCTTGCTTCCAGAATGGGCCACACCATCCCCTTTACCCGCCAGGAGCTGGCCGATATGGCCGGCATGACCACGGAGACCACTATCCGACTTACCAGCCAGTTGAAGGAAAGAGGAATTATCAGCTCCGTTCGCGGCCAGCTCATTATCGTTGACGAGGCCAAGCTCAGGGCACTGGCCGAAGGCCCGCCAACCGTCTGAAGGCACAATTAGCCACTATCGAATCAATTTTTTAATAAACTGTACTGCCTGGCCACTTATGTGATGTAAATCATAGTCAACGAGATATTATAAAGCTATCATGATGGTAGAAATAAGTAATTCCAGCGAACAGAGGGGGTGGTTTCAGTGATAAGATGTCCCGGCCAGGATTTGCGCAATCTGAGGATTTCCCTCCACAAATGCCCGGGCTGCGGCGCCGAGGTGGAGATTTTCTCCGATGAAATGCGGGTGAAGTGCCAGAAGTGCGGACAGTACGTGTACAAGGAGAAAACCCCTTCCTGCATTGACTGGTGCGCCGCCGCCCGACAGTGCCTTGGCGAGGAAAGATGGAAGGAACTTAAAGGCGAGGTGCAAACAGCAAAGGAGAGATAAACATGAACAGCAAACATCTCAGGAAAATAATCAGGATTGATGAAGAGAAGTGCAATGGCTGCGGTCTCTGTGTTCCTTCCTGTGCCGAGGGGGCCCTGCAGATAGTGAACGGGAAGGCAAAGCTGGTGAGTGAGCAGTACTGCGACGGGCTTGGCGCCTGTTTGGGAGAATGCCCGCAGGGAGCGCTCATCATCGAGGAGCGTGCCGCTGATGAATTCGATGAGGAGGCAGTGGCCCATCATCTGCACTCTGGACCACAGGAACAGGAACTTCCCTGCGGTTGCCCTTCGGCCAGCGTCGCCCAGTTTCAGCGTGAAGAATCGGAACTGCCTGAATCAGTGGCCGCTGGTGCTGCCGTGTCAACGCTCACCCACTGGCCGGTGCAGCTAACCCTGGTGCCACCTTCAGCTCCGTTTCTGAAGGGTGCCGATATCCTCCTGGCCGCCGACTGCGTTCCCTTCGCCTATGCTGGTTTTCACCGGGAGTTTCTGAAAAACCGCGCCCTGCTGGTGGCCTGCCCCAAACTTGACGACTTCGGCGCCCACCTGGGAAAACTCACCGCCATCCTGCACCAGGCGGAACCCAGGAGCATCACCGTGGTGCACATGGAAGTACCCTGCTGCTCTGGACTGGTATACATGGCGCGAAAAGCCATCGAGGATAGCGGCTCGAATATCCCACTTTATGACGTGACGGTTGGCACCAGAGGGAGCATACTATCACGCCACGACCCTGTC
>SOKS01000075.1 GCA_004375725.1 Dehalococcoidia bacterium
GGCCATGCCACGGCTATACGCCTGGCCAGATGCGGTGCCGACGTCGTCGTGAACGGCCGCTACCGGCCGCCAGACGAATTCCCCAAGGAGGAAAAGGCCGAGGGCTGGCAGGGCCTGGACAGCGTCGTTGCGGAGATTGAATCATACGGCGTTCGGGGGCTGGCCATCACCGCCGATATCTCTGACCGCCAGCAGGTAGAAGATATGGTTCAGAAAGCCCTTGCCGAGTTCGGACGCATCGACTACCTGATAGCCAATGCCGGCATTCTGTTGTGCGCACCATTCCTCGAACTCACCGATGAAACCTGGCACCGCACCCTGAACACCAACCTGAACGGCGTATTTTACTGCTGCCAGGCGGTGCTGCGCCACATGATGGCGCGGGGCGGCGGCGGGGCCATCGTTAATATATCATCGCGGGCGGGTAAAACGGGAGAGGCCAATCTCGGTGCCTACTGCGCTGCCAAGTTCGGGGTTAATGGCCTGACGCAGGTGCTGGGCATCGAGTTCGGTCCGCATAATATTCGCGTGAATGCCATCTGCCCCGGGCGCGTCAGCACCGACATGATGAGGGCGGAAAAGGTGTGGGAGCTGTCCAGGGAGAAGGGTATTGATATGAAGGAAGCGGCCAGGATAGTGCATGAGGATGCCATACCACTCACACCGCTGCGGCGCCCCGCCTTCGCGGAAGAAGTGGCCAGCGTGGTAACGTTCCTCTGCTCTGACGAGGCCAGTTTCATCACCGGGCAGTGTATCAACGTGGACGGCGGGCGCCTGACCGCCCATTAACCACTTTCGCCGACTTTGCCGACTAGTCCAGTGAGAGCGGATACCGGCCGAATTCCCGGATTGCCCTGACCATCGCCAGGTAGTTTTTGGGATTGACACCGGAATGAACCGAGTTGCTGGACATACAGATGAGACCCCCGCCCTTCCCCGCCTTCCTGATGACCTCTCTGGTCTCCTGGCGCACTTCTTCCTCCGTCCCCGAGACAAGACTGAAGGCACAGCTCACGTTGCCGCACAGACAGACCTTATCACCAAATTTGGCCTTGGCCTCACCAATGTCCATCCCGGCCATGGGGTCGATGGGGTGCAGTCCATCGACGCCGGCATCAATTATCGTGTCATAGATGGGCCAGATATTGCCATCGGTATGCTTGATAACGGGAACTCCCCGACTGTGCGCATAATCAACGAGCTTCTTCAACGGTGGCGCGAGAAACTTCTCCGTAAACTGGCGGGAGACCATCGGCCTCTCGGTCATCGCCCAATCTCCGTTGACCCAGAAGATGTCCACATCCAGGTCAATACAGTTCCGCATGTAACGCAACTGGTAATCGAGCATGACCTCATTGGCCCGGTCGATGAAATCGGGATTTTTCACCATGGCGCGGAAATAGCCGACGTCACCAAGAAAATTCTCCCTGCCCAGGGCAAAAATGTCGGTCACCCCGACGACAATTGCCCGCTCACCTTTAAATCGCTTTACCAGTTGCCGCAGGTAGTCGTAACGCCATTCCTCATCCGGGTCAGGGAGCACATACATTTCAAGGTCTTTCTCGGATTTGATGGCTGGCTCCGTCGGGACGGGGTTGTCTTCCGACGTGTAGCGGACGAGCCCGCCCCACTGGTCACGCTTAATCTTTTTGCCCTCGTCCACCGTCTCGTAGCTCCAGGAATGCGTCCGGTCGATAAACCTGACGCCGTCAAGGTCCAGATACTCAACAAAGTCTTCTTCGGAAGCACCGGGCAGTATGGCCTCTCTTACTTTTTTAGCCACCCGCTCGAAATGGGGCACACGGTCCGGTTCCTGAAGCCTGAGTGCCGTCATCACCCTTTCCAGTCCGTTCATTTCTCCCCCTATGATTTCCCCACCAGCTTTGCCGCCACGATTGCCGCCGTGGGACCGTCTTTGGCATGAGCGTCAGCCCCAATCTTTCCCGCCCACTCCGCAGTGGTAGGTGCCCCGCCAACCATTACCTTCACCTTATCCCTCAGCCCGGCAGCTTTCATAGCCTCAATGGTCCGGGCGGCGTTGGGCATGGTCATCGTCAGCAATGAAGACAGACCGATAATATCATAGTCGCCGCCAGACACCGCCGAGCAAAATTCCTCCGGGGAAACATCCACACCCAGGTCGGTAACCTGCCAGCCGTTTCCCCTCAGCATCATGATAACGATGTTCTTACCCAGGTCATGGACATCACCCTGCACCGTGCCGATAAGGTATTTGCCCATGTATAATCCGCCTTCCTTGCCCATCATCGGCTCAAGGTACTCCAGCGCCCTGACTACGGCATCTCCGGAGACAATTAACTCCGGTAAGTAGTACTCTCCTTTTTCAAAAAGCTCACCGACCCGCCGGAGACCGGGAACCAGTCCCGTATTCAAAATGTCAGCGACCGGGATATTGCTCGCGATGGCTTTTTTCGTCAGCCCTTCGGCAACATCAATATCGCCAGCGACCACTGCCCGACTCAGCTCTTCCAGATTCACCGCGTCACTCCTTTCCCTAGAGTCCCGATGGCAGTTTGACGCCAAACCGCTCAGCAACGCCTCTCAGGTTACGTATCGTCCCCTCGGGAAGCGGGATGCCGTTCTTGGAACGGTCGTCAAAGGTCTTTTCCTCGGGTTCACCCGGAACCAGAATCTCTTTAAACCCTTCTGCCTTGGGCAACCCCTTTATGCCGTCGATAAGGTTATCGATGTGCTCCTTATAGCTCTCCACATCGGTGAACTGCCCGATATCTATGGCAGCGACCACGCTGTTCTG
>SOKS01000079.1 GCA_004375725.1 Dehalococcoidia bacterium
ACGGGCGGGGGCACCGCCTCCTGCCCACCGAGGTTCCCTACCGGGCCAATATCTATGCCCTGAAATCGCTGGGGGTGGAGAGGATTATCGGCATCAACTCGGTGGGCAGCCTCAAGGAGGAGTTCCAGCCCAATGCCCTTTTGATTCCCGACCAGCTCATCGACCGCACCCGGTTGCGCGCCGATACCTTCTTCGGTGAGGGAATCGTCGCCCATATTCCCTTCGGCGAGCCGTTCTGTCCGTCTCTGAGCCAGGTGGTCTATCAGTCGGCCAAAGATGCCGGCGCCACCGTGCATAAAGGCGGCACCTGCCTGGTCATGGAGGGGCCGGCCTTCTCCACCAGGGCGGAGTCTCTGCTCTACCGTTCCTGGGGGGCGGACGTCATCGGCATGACGGCACTGCCCGAGGCCAAGCTGGCGCGGGAGGCGGAAATCTGCTACGCTGTTATTGCCTGTGTTACCGATTACGACTGCTGGCATCGGGGTCATGACGCCGTTACCGCCGAGATGATTATAAGTCGCCTGCGTCAGAACATTGATACTGCCAAACAGATTATCAAGCTGGCGGTGGGCAAAGTCACGGAAAAACGCGATTGCGATTGTGCCACGGCATTGAGCACGGCGTTGATTACGTCACCCGATGTCATACCCGAGGCGCAGAAGAAAAAGCTTGACCTGCTCATCGGCAAGTATCTGAAAAAGGATTAAGCATATGCCTGGCGTAGAATTCAACTGTTCACCAACGATTATCGGCAGCATGCCGCATAAAGACCCCACGGTGGCGTGCGCGCAGATTGCCCATTATCTCAGAGATATTCCGGCCTGGCCCCAGCTGCCGAAACGCTCTTTTCTGGAGAATATGTACGTCCAGTACAGCCAGGGTTTCCCCGGGGTGGTAGTTGATGAAGCGGAGAAGAAAATTTACGTGGATCGTAATCAGGACCTTAACCGGTCGCTGGAGCAGTTTTACTCGGCCTTTCTGGAAAATAAGGTAGATAGATTTGTCATCAGCGCCGATTACGCCGCCGGGCTTCATCGCTTTCTGTCTCTCGATAACCTGGCGCCGAAGGTGGTAAAAGGGCATGTCACCGGCCCGGTTACCTGGGGACTTACCGTGGTCGATGAGGATGGCAAGGGCATCCTTTACGACGATGTTCTGGGCGACGCCGTGCCCAAGCTGTTGCGCCTGAAAGCGGCCTGGCAGGAGAGAGAATTGAAGCAGCTATGTCGCCGCACCATTATCTTTGTCGATGAGCCATACATGTCCGCTTTCGGCTCGGTGGGCATGATGCTTTCGAAGGAGAAGGTGGTCAGCCTGCTGAACGAGGTATTCGGCGGTATTGAGGGGCTCAAGGGCGTCCACTGCTGTGGCAACACTGACTGGTCGGTGATACTGGGCAGTGAGGTTGACATTATCAGCTTTGACGCCTACAACTATGCCCAGTCGCTGAGCCTGTACCCCGAAGAGGTAAAAAGATTTCTGGACCGGGGTGGCACCGTTGCCTGGGGTGTTGTCCCCAATGAGGCAGAAGCCCTGAACCGTGAATCTGCCGCCAGCCTCAAGGACCGACTTGAGGAAGCAATGGCACCCTTCACCCGAAAAGGAGTTCCTTTCCGGCAGTTGATAGCGCAGGGATTAATTACGCCAAGCTGTGGGCTGGCCTCTCTCGTCGCCGAAGAGGCCACTGTCCGCGCTCTGGAACTGCTCGTCGAGCTATCGGAGCGGATAAGAACACGATATGGATAACGGAAGGAAAAGTGCAGATGGAATGCAATATTGAAGCTAATAAAGTCAAGTGCAACTGCACCTATGAGTCATGCGCCAGAAAGGGCAAGTGCTGCGAGTGTATTGCCTATCATCTGAAGTATGACGAGCTTCCGGGCTGTGTTTTTACGCCGGAAGTGGAGAAGACCTTTGACCGCTCCTTCGCCCGGTTCGCTGAGGCGGTTACCAGGGGAAAAAGATAATATAGTGGGCCTTGGCATCTATGAAGACAGTATACCTGTTAACGGGCAGGCCGGGGACCGGGAAGACAAGCCTGGTGAAACAGGCGGCGGCAGAACTAAAGGGAAAAGCTGGCGGCTTCTATACTGAGGAGATACGTGGTCAGGGAGCGAGACTCGGCTTCAAGCTGATTACTATGGATGGTCGGGAGACAGTGCTGGCCCATGTTGACTTTCGCGGTCGATACCGGGTGGGGAAATACGGCGTTGATGTTGATGGCCTGGATAGGGTGGGAGTTCCCGCTCTGGAGGAAGCAGTCAGGCAGCGCGATGTCATCGTCATCGATGAGATAGGTAAAATGGAGTTGTTTTCAAAGCGCTTCCGGGAAGTCGTTCTGGAGGCGATTCACAGCGGCAAGCCGGTACTGGGCACCATTATGCTCAATCCGCATCCATGGGCTGACGAGGTCAAGCGCCAGCCGCAGGTTAGACTGGTTGAAGTCGCCCGAACCGATTATTATCAAGTGCTGGCAGATATAAAACGCTGGCTGGAGGTAAAATGAGCCATGGCACCGTTTCCAGAGCTGACTCAAGCATTGCTTGGCCCTAAGACTTATCCGGATTCGCCGTCACGGGTGAATCTGAATGACCTGAAGAGCCTGTATCCGAATCTTGATATCGCTCATCTGACAGTTGATACCAGTCAGGACCTGCCGGAGCAGTGGTACATCATAGGTGTGGAGAAGAGGTAGAGGGCAACTAGATATTTTCTCCCTGGTATCTTCCCCGGTAGCCCCGGGTCTTCTGTGTCAGCTTGAAGAAAATGAGC
>SOKS01000162.1 GCA_004375725.1 Dehalococcoidia bacterium
GCCATCTGCTGAATTATCTTGGCGACCACGGACCAGTCCTTGCTCCCATAACCCGCGGCTCTGGCCATCTCGACTAATTGCCGGGCCAGGCTGCCGGCAAGCAGCGGAATTTTAGTTGCCTCGGCGGCGGAAAGAATAAGGCCGAGGTCTTTGGCCATCAGGTCGGTGGTAAAGCCGGGGGCAAAGTCCTCGTTGGCCGGGCTCTGAGGGATAACGTTGGGATAGGGTACTCTTGTCTGCAGCACCCAGCTGTTTCCGGAACTGGCACTCATGACCTCGTAGAGAACCTTGGGGTCGGCGCCAAGCTTGACGCCAAATAAAAAGCCCTCAAAAACACCGATGCCGGCAATACATGCGGCCAGGTTGTTGGCCAACTTGACCACCTCCCCCATGCCCACATCGCCAACGTGAATGATTTTCTCTCCCATGACCTCAAGAATTGGCTGGCATTGTGCGAAGATTTCTTTTTTCCCGCCTACCATTATGGAGAGGGTGCCATCGGCAGCTTTGGGGGGAGCACCGCTCACCGGTGCATCCAGCATGTCGATGCCCTTCTCGGCGGCCGTTGCTGCCACCTTGCGGGTCACAATCGGGTCTATGGTGCTCATGTCGATAATGATGTTGCCTTTTTTCATCCCGGCGAGGACGCCGTCGGGGCCGAACATCACCTGTTCCACGTGGGGGGATGAGGTTACCATGGTGATGACAACCTCTGAATTCTCAGCTACCTCACGTGGGGAACCGGCCGCTTTAGCTCCGGCTTTCACCAGTTCCTGAACAGGCTCGGGCCTGATGTCATGGACGGCCAGCGGATACCCCGCCCTGGCCAGGTTCAAAGCCATGCCTTTACCCATAGTGCCCAGGCCGATAAAACCGAGTTGTTTCATTACTCCCCCTTTACTGAATGAAATAGGCTGGCCTCAGTCTATTTCTTTTTAATCACTTCTCTGGCTGCCTGGGCGATATGCCGGGCTGACAGCTCGTATTCCTCTTTCAGTTCTGGGACGGTACCTGATTGCCCGAAGCGGTCTTTAATGCCGACCCGTTTTACCGGCACCGGCGCGTTCTCCGCCACGACCTCGGTTACCGCTCCGCCCAGGCCACCGATGATGCTGCTGTCTTCCACAGTGACGATGGCGCCAGTTTCTCTGGCGGCTTTGAGGATAGCCTCTTCATCAATCGGCTTGAGGGTGTGCATGTCCAGCAGGCGTACCTTGATGCCTTCTTTCTCCAGCGTGTCAACTGCTTCCAGCGCGTCAGAGAGCACCATGCCGGTGGCAATGATGGTGGCATCACCGCCATCGGTCAGCGCCACGGCTTTCCCCAGTTCAAACGGGAAGTCATCACGATATATGGTAGGTACGGGGGAGCCGGAGATGCGCAGGGCCACCGGGCCGACATACCTGGCAATGGCCGCGGTCGCTTTCTTCGTCGAAATGGGGTCGGCGGGTGAAACGAGCATCATATTGGGGATGGCGCGTATGGCGGCGATTTCTTCAATAATCTGGTGCGAACCGCCCATAAAAGCCCAGAGCATACCGGAGTTGCAGAGGACGATTTTAACATTCATTTTATCAAAGGCAACGTTCTGCCGTATCTGGTTATATGCCCGGCCGACGGCAAAGATGCTGTGGCAGTGGGTGAACGGCAGGTAGCCGCCCCCCGCCAGACCGGCGGCGGTGGTGATGAGGTTCGCCTCGGCGATGCCGACATCGTAGATACGGTCGGGATGCTCTTTCTGGAACAGTTCACCGGCGGCACCGTGGGGGAAGTCGCCGTACAGGAGCACAATATTGCCGTTTTTCCGGGACAGTTCTATCATTTCCTCGTTATAGGCCTGGTACATGGCCTTCATTTCACCGGGTGTTTCCAGCACATAATTTCGTTTCATCTTTCACTCCCCTATAGTCTTTTGGCAATTGGCGCGAGGCTGACTATTTGAGTGCCTCCATCGCCTCGGCGTACTGTTCGTCGGACAGCTTGCAGAAGTGCAGGTTCTTGTGCTCGAAAGAGGGCACCCCCTTGCATTTGATGGTATGGGCGATGATGACGTGTGGCTTGCCTTTGACCTTATCCGCGTTTTCCAGGGCGGTGAGGATAGCTTCGAAGTCATGGCCGTCAATCTCGGTGGTGTCCCACCCGAAAGCTTGCCATTTGTCCACCCAGGGCATCATATTCATTCTTTCCTCAATCGTGGCGCCGGACTGGAACTTATTGTGGTCGACGATGGCCACGAGGTTGTCCACCTTGAAATGGACAGATGCCATGACCGCCTCCCATATCTGCCCTTCATTGCTCTCTCCATCTCCAACGATGCAGAAAACGCGGTAGCGTGGGGTGGGGCGGCCGGATGAATCCTTGGGGGCAGCGATGCGGGCCGCCAGCGCCTCGCCAAAGGCAAAGGACAGCCCCTGGCCCAGCGAGCCACCGGAATACTCCACCCCCGGCACAATCCGCTCTGTGTGTGCCTGTAAGGTGGCTCCCATTTTGCCATAGGACTGGTAAAGCTCTTTTGAGAAGTAACCTGCCTCACCGAGGGCGGCATAGACCGTCTCACAGCAGTGGGCTTTGGAGACGATGAGCCGGTCCCTGTCCTCCAGGTCGGGGTTTTTGGGGTCGTGTTTCATGTGGTGGAACATCAGCGCGGCGATGATATCCGCCTGTGAGAATGAGCCACCTATCCATCCCAACTCACCGGCCCGGATCATTTCCACGGCGTCTCTACGGATAATCCTGGCTTTTTCCG
>SOKS01000100.1 GCA_004375725.1 Dehalococcoidia bacterium
GCCAGCCTGACCAGGAAGTCCAGAGGCGGTATACCGATGTTTTCAGCCAGCATGAGAATCGGCACCACCGCATCGATATTTTTATCTTCCATCAGGGCTTCAATAGCCTCTCTGTAGCTGAACTCGACGCTGTGGTCGAATACCGATGGCCAGATATCCACCGGATTGCGCATCCTGATGTAGTCCGGGCTTATCTCCTGCAGGCGCCGCCTGGTTTTTTCTTCCAGTTCGGGAACGCCAAGCCCCCACTGCTGGTGACAGAGGTCGGCCAGTACCACCAGCATGGCTCCTGAAGGCGCTATGAAGCTCACCCGGTTTCCCTTTGGCAGTGGCATGCAGGCAAGCGCCCTGGCTACCAGAACAAGGTGAGAGTACTCATAAAGCCGGGTAATTCCGGCCTGCCTGATGGCGCCATCCAGAATGCGCTCATCCGAGGCCATGGAGGCGGTATGGGTCACGGCCGCTTTGGCTCCTTCCCCGGTGCTGCCTCCCATGAGCAGAAAGACGGGCTTTCGGCGGGTAACCTCGCGTGCTACTTCGATAAAGCGACTCGGCCGCTTTATGCTTTCCAGGTAAAGGAAAATCACTTCTGTCTCCGGGTCCTCGGCGTAATATTCAAGGACGTCGCTCTCATCAACGTCGATTTTATTGCCCAGCCCGGTTACCCTGGCCACCCCGAAATTCTCGTCAATGATAATACAGTACATGGTGTGGGTGGCGAAGTTGCCCGTCTGGGCGATGTAGGAGATGTTGCCCCGAGGGACCTTGCCCAGCGGGAAAATGCTGGTGGTGAAGTGATAGGGCGTTGACGTGTGACCGGAGGTATTGGGGCCGACGGCATTGGCGCCGGCCTCAGCGATAGTGCGCGTCAGTTCCTCCTGGAGCGCCTCGCCGTTCTCATCGACTTCGGAGAAGCCGCCGGCGCAGAGAACGAATGATTTAATGCCCTTTGCGGTGCACTCCTTTACCGCTTGTACCGTGGCCTGGGCGGGGATGACGATAACCACCAGGTCAACGCCGTCTGGCAGTGCGGCGATTGATGAACAGACGGGTAAGCCCATGATTTCGCCGCCCCTGGGGTTGACCGGGTAAACCTTGCCTTTGTAGCCATTGGCCAGAATATTATGCATGATCGTATAGCCGGCCTTGCCGGGCGTGCCGGAGGCCCCAATCACGGCGATGCTGTCGGGTTTATATAGCTTTGTTAAGTCCTTCTTCGGGGCTATTTTGCTCACTGGCTTTGCTGGCTCTTTACCCAATGTGACCAGCGCGTCCACGGCGACTGGTTTACCATCAGGCCTGACTTTGAGCGGGTTGATGTCGATTGATTGTATGGCCTGGTGCTGAAGGCCGATTTCACTAAGGGTGACCAGTATCTGTGCCAGCGCCTCGATGTCAACGGCAGCTTCGCCGCGGAAGGGCTCGAGCAGCTTTTTATGCTGGATTTCCTGGACCATCTCGCGCGCGTCCTGGATGGTCAGAGGGGCCACGCGGAAAACGATGTCCTGGAAAATCTCGGTCAAGATGCCGCCGAGTCCGAACATGACGCAGGGGCCGAAATGGGCATCGCGCACCAGCCCGCAGACCAGCTCTCGCTCACCTTTCACCATCTCCTGCACGAGCACCGCTTCGCTGCCGGGTATCCGCAATAAACGTTCGCTTTCCTGCTTCACCTCTGCCTGATTTTTCAGGTTCAGAGCAATGCCGCCGACTTCTGTTTTGTGAAAGAGCTTTTCCCCGGACGCTTTCAGAACCACCGGGAACCCAATTTTTACTGCCTCTTTCACCGCAGAATCGGCATCATGGGCGATGGCTTCGTGGCAAACCGGAATGGCGAAGCTGGCACAGAATCGTTTGGCGTCATATTCATTCAGAGCGTTCTGGCCTTTGTGCATGGCTTCTTCGATAATATTCATGAGTGGCGTCGTTGTACCTTCCGGATAAACGCTCGGCTTAAAATTATGGCACAGTGGCCTGTCGATGGCAAGTTTTAACTCTTAAATTGACTTTGGGGCAGGGCGTTGCTAACATTTAAGCAGGAGGTAGCATGGTTTCCAGACAGAGTGAATCCAGACTGGCACTATTTCCGTCGACGGCTGAAATTAATGAGAAGAATCACCTTGCCATTGGCGGCTGCGATGCCGTGGCGCTGGCGGAAGAGTTCGGTACGCCTCTCTATATTTTCGATGAGGTAACGCTGCGCCAGAAGTGTGCCGAATTCAGGGATGAGTTCGGCAGGCGCTATCAGGATGCGGCCATTGTCTACGCGGGTAAAGCATTCGTCAACCGGGCACTGGCGCTCCTCTTCAAGGAAGAGGGACTGGGGCTGGATGTTGTTTCCGGTGGGGAACTGAGCATCGCCCGTTCCGTTGATTTTCCGATGGAAAAGGTCTATTTCCACGGCAACAACAAGTCGGCCGAGGAACTTGGCATGGCGCTGGAATATAAAGTTGGGCGCATTGTCATCGACAATTTTCAGGAACTTGAAATGCTGGCGGATATAGCCAGTCGGCGAGGCGCCCGACCCGATGTATTGCTGCGCCTGACGCCGGGCGTTGACCCGCACACGCACAAACATGTCTCCACCGGAGTTGTGGACAGCAAGTTCGGCATCCCGATGGCAAGTGCCGGTGAAGCGGTGGCAAGAGCAATGGCGGCCGCCAGCCTGAACCTGATAGGGTTGCAGTTCCACCTTGGCTCGCAGATATTCGAGGTCGAGCCGTATGCAGAAGCCATCAGCGTCATCCTGGACCTGGCGGCAGAGATGAAATCCAGGCATGGTTTTGAACTCAAGGAGCTCGATGTCGGCGGCGGCTTTGCCGTCCAGTATACGGTGGATTCGCCGGCACCGCCGGTATCCGAATATGCTGAGGCAATCATAGCCACAGTGACCGAGAAGTGCGGAGAGCACAACCTTGAACTGCCGAAGCTGGTTATCGAGCCGGGCAGAGCCATCGTGGGGCGGGCAGGTGTGGCACTGTATCGAGTGGGCGTGGTCAAGGATATACCCGGCATCAGATGCTACGTGTCCGTCGATGGCGGGATGGCGGATAATATCCGTCCGGCTCTGTACGACGCCCGGTATGAAGCCGTGGTGGCGAACCGGATGAATGATAAAGTAACGAAGAAGGTTACCATTGCGGGCAAGTTCTGTGAGTCCGGTGATATCCTGATCAAGGATATTGAACTTCCCGAGGTTGCCGCGGGAGATATCCTGGCGGTGCCCGATTGCGGTGCCTACTGCCTGGCGATGGGCAGCAACTATAATGCCTCGCTGAAACCGGCCATCGCGCTGGTCAATGAAGGCAGGGCACGTCTCATCCGTCGACGGGAAACATACGAGGACTTGACCCGGCATGACCTGGTGTGAAAGGTATGGTTCGGTATGTGGCAGGTAGTGGGGCAGGCTAGGGCAGTATCAATTCTACAACGTGGCCTGGAGCGAGGTACCCTCGCTCACGCCTATATGTTAGCTGGCCCACCCCACGTGGGCAAGATGACGGTGGCGCTCAACCTGGCACAGGCCCTGAATTGCGGGTCGCCGGAGCCTCCCTGCGGTCAGTGCCCGACATGCCAGAAGATCGCTTCCGGCAATCATGCTGATGTCCAGATAATCGGCTTAACTCAGAATGGTGATGCGGCTGGGGCCAAACTGATCAGCATTGACCAGGTACGGGATATGCAACACTCGGCCAGTCTGCCGCCTTTTGAAGGTAAATGTAAAGTGTTTATCATTGAGGACGCTGAGCTGCTATCAGTTGAGGCGGCGAACTGCCTGCTCAAAACGCTGGAGGAGCCCACAGATAGGGTGGTTTTCCTTTTGCTGACCACGAACGAGAAACTGTTGCTATCGACGGTGGTCTCGCGCTGCCAGCGTCTGGAGCTGACCCCTCTCCCTTCTCCACAGATGGAGGAAGCACTCCAGAAACGCTGGGGAATTGAGCCACAACTGGCGAAACTCTTGTCGCGATTGTCCAGGGGATGTCTGGGCTGGGCAGTTACGGCGGCGTCCGACGACCGGATACTGCAGGCGCGGACGGAAAAGCTGGAACGTTTATATGAGGTTATCGGGGCGGACGCCGAGGTGCGCTTTAACCACGCGGCGCAGCTGGCGACTCAGTTTGCACAGAACAGGGCGGCGGTGCAGGAAACACTTGACCTCTGGCGGGACTGGTGGCGCGACCTGCTGCTGGTGAAGACGGGTTGTTTCGATTACGTGGCCAGTACTGACCAGTCAAATATGTTGAATAATATGGCCGGGCATTATACCATGGAACAGATAAGGGATTGTCTTGGCAGCATCATGGCTGCGGAAGGACAACTCAGACAGAACGCCAATCCGCGGCTGGTGCTGGAAGTGCTGATGCTTGATATGCCGGGAAAGGCGGGAAATAATCGAGGCGAATTGAGTACCAAGGTAACGGTGGATGATGGCTGAGCAGATTGTTGGTGTAAGATTTAAGACGGCGGGAAAGATATATTACTTTGACCCGGCTGCCCTGGACCTTGAGGTCAACGACCACGTTATCGTGGAGACGAGTCGTGGACAGGAGCTGGGGAAGGTCGTCATTGCGCCGCGGCCGGTGCCGGCGAATGAGGTTAACGAACCATTCAAGGCGGTAACGCGTAAAGCCGGGCCAGAGGATGTTTCACATATTCAGGAGCTTGAGGCCAAGGCTGAGGAAGTGTTAATCGAGTGCGGGAAGATGATCGATGAGCTCCAGCTGCCGATGAAACTCCTTTCGGCGGAATACAACATTGATGGCAGTCGGCTCACCTTCCTGTTCAGTGCCGAGAAGAGAGTGGATTTCCGTGAGCTGGTGCGTCGGTTGACCAAGCAGTTCCAGGTAAAGGTGGAACTGCGACAGGTTGGCACCAGAGACGAAGCCAAGCTCATAGGTGGCTTCGGCCGGTGTGGCCGTCCGCTGTGTTGCATGAGCTTTATCACCGAGTTTGACCCGGTTTCAATCAGGATGGCGAAGGACCAGAACCTGCCATTGAATCCGATGAAGATCTCCGGCGTCTGTGGCCGCCTGATGTGCTGCCTGGGCTATGAGAGCGAGCAGTACCGCACCATAAAGGAGAAAATGCCCAGGGTGGGGCAGCAGGTAGCAACGGCCATGGGTGATGCGACGGTCGTGGGCAATAATCCGATGAAGGAAACGGTGCTCGTGCGGCTTGAGGGCGAGGCGACCGTGGAGCTACCGCTCGGTGAGGTCTCGTACTAGCCGGAGTGTTCACTGGGGCAGGTATTTGTGCCATTCATATCTGGCCTGGCGGTAGTGGTAGGGAATGCTGAAGAAAACGTTGTCACCGGGATAGGTTGGTTTACGAGTGAGTTTCATCCCGGCTTCCTGCGGGGTTCTACCTGCCTTGCGGCGGTTGCAGGGCACGCAGGCGCTGACCACGTTTTCCCAGGTGTGCTGTCCGTCCCGGTAGCGGGGAATCACGTGGTCTAGGGTCAACTGCTTGATTTCTTTGCCACAGTACTGGCAGGTATATTTATCGCGATTGAAGACCTCATAGCGGGTCAATTTTTTCTGCCGGTAGGGGCGTTTCACCATGTGGGCGATGCGTATTACGGAAGGAAGCTCAAAGCTATCACTGACCGTGTGGATAAAGCCGGCGCCATTTTCCAGCATCTCCGCCTTGCCCTGGTAAATCAGCACGACGGCGCGCCTGGCCCGGCACACGGCGAGCGGCTCGTAACTCTGGTTCAGTACCAGAACCGGAAGGTTTATCATATTCTGAACTTCTTCCTCTCCAAGGTCACCTCATTTTACTGGAAAAACCCCGGCACAAGCAAACTGCCATTTTTTGGTAAATCTATTATCGTTTAGTCTGGCAGGTGATAAAGCGCATGGCGCATTCAGCGGCATTGGCCAGCAGTTTCTCGGCATCTTTCATGGACTGGTCAAGCGTGATCGGCCCCGGAGCGATGCTGAGCACGGCGTCGATTCCCTGGTCGAAGACCACCCGGCAATCGTCGGCCACCTCTCCCGCCAGAGCGATGACCGTGGCACCGAATTCTTTGGCGGCCAGGGCCACGCCGGTGGGCACCTTGCCCATCGCCGACTGGCGGTCAATACGGCCCTCGGCGGTAAAGACAATTTCGGCACCTTTCAAGTCGGCCACCAGATTGGTCGCCTTGATGACAACGTCGATTCCAGGCACCATCCTGGCTTTCAGAAAGACCATCAGCCCCAGCCCCAGCCCGCCGGCCGCCCCGGCTCCGGGCACATCCCGGAGGTCGGTATCAATGTCTTTCTTGATAACGTCGGCGTAATGCGAGAGCGCAGCATCAAGTTGCTTCACCATTTCGGGAGTGGCGCCTTTCTGAGGACCGTAGATGGCGGAAGCTCCGCGAGGCCCACAGAGGGGATTGTTGACATCGGAAGCGAGCGTGACTTCAAAATCGGCCAGCCGCGGGTCCATTGCGGAGATATCAATGCGCTCCAGTCTGGCCAGCGCCGCGCCACCGAAGGGCATGTCTTTGCCATCAGTATCGAGGAGCCTGGCGCCGAGCGCCTGTGCCATGCCGGCACCACCGTCATTGGTGGCACTGCCGCCGATGCCGATAATCAGCTTTCGGCAGCCGTGGTCGAGCGCAGTGCGAATCAGCTCGCCAGTGCCGCAGGTGGTGGTGATAAGCGGATTGCGCTTCTCCGCGGGCACCAGCGGCAGGCCGGAAGCGGAAGCCATCTCAATCACGGCGGTGGTGTTATCGCTCAAAATTCCCCAGTGAGCGTTCACCCGTTCTTTCAGCGGTCCGGTGACCTCTGTGGACATCATTTTACCGCCGGTAGCATCGACTAGAGCCTGCACCGTGCCCTCACCGCCGTCGGCCATTGGTTTCAGTACCGTTTCCGCATCAGGAACGATGCGCTTCACCCCTTCCTCAATGGCCCGCGCCACTTCCAGCGCGGTGAGGTTTCCTTTAAATCCTTGCGGGGCAATTACAATCTTCATGGCATCGCTCCATCAGAGAAATGCTGGCTGCGTTCAATCTTTGCCTCTGGCGTTCTGGTAGGCCTCGTCAAGCAGGTCCACGATTTCCAGGACAGATATCGGCAGCTTCTGCTGGCCTGCGCCACAGGCAAGCTGCATGATACAGGCCGGGCAGCTCGAAACTAAAGTATCGGCGCCGGTTTTGGCAACGTTTCCCATCTTTCGCTCCAGCACTTTCTGGGATAAATCGTAGTTCTTGAAAGCATAGCTCCCCGCGGCGCCGCAGCACATATCTGCCTCATTCATCTCAACGAACTCGATACCCGGGATGCTCTTCAGTATGGTGCGTGGCTGGTCCTTTATTTTCTGGTAGTGGGCGAGGTGGCAGGGGTCATGGAAAGTAACTTTCCTCTTGAGTTCGCCCATTTCGGTGTTCAGACCGATGTCAACCAGGAATTCGCTGATGTCCTTGACCTTTCCGGTAAATTCCTTTGCCTTCTCCGCCCATTCGGCGTCGTCAGCCAGCAGTTTTATATAATCTTTCAGGAATGAGCTGCAGCTGGCACAGGGCGTGACGATGGCATCCGCCTTCAGTTTGCTGGCTATCGCAATGTTTTTTCTGGCCAGGTCCCGCGCCGATTCCATATCCCCATAACCGGCGGCGGGCAGGCCGCAGCAGGCAAAGTCGGGCACGGTAACTTCCACACGGTTCTTATTGAGCACGCGAATCGTGGCCGCCGCTCTTTCCGGCGCGAAATTAGGTGCGTAGCAGCCAAGAAAATAGGCCGCGCTGTATCCGGGCTTGTCTATCTTTTTCACCGCGCGCTTTATGGCTTCCAGCCCTTCGCCGGCGGGCACTCTTGGTACCATGGCCTCCGCCTTCCCCGCATCTCCGGCCAGTCTGGTCAGCCCCGTCTTCCTCGCCAGAGTGTGAAGGCCGGTGACATCGGCCAGCCGGAGGAGCCTGGAAGCCTTGTGGAGCCGTTCCGGGTTGGGCAGCATTTTCTGGAACAGCAGGCGCTGTATCCAGGAGTCTCCCTTCTGTTTGAGAAGCTCCTGCCTGGCCCTGAAGATAATATCTCCCGTTTGTACTCCGGGCGGACAGTGTTCCGTGCAGCCGTTACAGGTCAGACAGTTGAATATCGGGTCCTTCAGGTCGGTAAGCTTCAGCCTTTCATCAAGAAAGACGCTGCGGAGCAGCGCCACGCGCCCTCTGGCACTGGTCCATTCTATCCCCGTAACTTTATAGATGGGGCAGCCCGCCAGGCAGAGCCCGCATTTATTGCAAAGCTGTAATGTTTTCTCTAATTCCTCAGCCATGGTTGGCATACTTAGAATGAACCTCCTACCAGCCGACCCGGATTCAGAATTTTTTTCGGGTCGAACCCAGTTTTCAGTCGCCTCATTAATTGATAGTCATTGCGCGGCGGCAGAACGGCCACCTCTTTTCGGATGGAAAGCGGTGCCGATTCAACGAGAAAGAACCCGCCCAGGCCGGCCGCGGCATTTTTCAGCACGCCGGTGATGTTTACCAGTTTTTCGGGCTTATCGGTCAGGTAGGTATAGAGTATTCCATTACCGCAGTGGGCCGTCATGCCAGTTTGCGCGCCATGGCTGTCGCTGATTTTCTTTAACTGCCGGAACATGTCTCCCAGCTTGCTGATGGGCACCGAGGCCTTGCCCTGAAGGGTTGATGAATCAGCACCGAGCATTGCCTCATGGACACCCCGATACGTCTTCCAGGCATGCGATGCTTTTTCGTCTTCCAGCGTCAGGGTAGATTTTGCCTTGTTTGCCTCGGCGAGGGAAACTATGTCCTTCCGGTGTCGCTCTACGTCACCTTTCGTCCCTTCGGAATTGACAATTAGAAGCACCTCATCGTCGTTGAGGCTTGAGCCTATGGCATCTGCCACGTTGTGCCCGGCTACCGAATCAACCAGCTCAATGGCAGTTGGCGTCAAAGGTGAATTCAGGAGCTGTCCGACCAGGCGAAAGGCGTCTTCGGGGCTGGTGAAGGTTATATAGAGACCCGTGCTCACTTCAGGCAGAGGGAAAAGTCGCAGCACGGCCTCGGTGATGACGCCTAAGGTGCCCCACGAACCGATGTACATCCGGCACAGGTCAAAGCCGGCCACGTTCTTCATCGTCTTCCCGCCAGTGTGGATGATATCGCCGGTGGGGGTAACAACGGTAACCCCGAGAATCAGGTCGCGTGTTGCCCCGTACATGATCCTTCCCGGGCCACTGGCATTGGTGGCGATTTCTCCACCGATGGTCGAACTCTCTGCATAGAACGGCTCCAGGGGGAAGGAGAGGTTCGTTTTCGCCAGTTGCTTCTGCAGTTCACTATTGACCATCCCCGCCTGTACCTGAACGGTGAAATTGCCGGCCTCAAGCTCAACCACCCGGTTCATATTTTTCAGGCAGACCACAGTATCCACTGCTTCGAGGCATGGCCCAATCTGCTGTTTGGAGCCACCTCCCCATGGGATAAGAGTTTTTCGGGATTCATTGGCTGCCTTGATGATGCTTGCTACCTGCTCGGTTGAAGTTGGAAAGACAACAGCCTGGGGAGTAAACCCGTCAATCATATAGGGTGTGGTTGCCTTTTCGCCGGTCCGTACATTCTTGGCACCAGCGATTTCCCCCAGCTTCTGATAAAATGCCTGCTTCTCCGGAGAAACGGTATTAGTCATCGCTGTGCTGTCCTTTCCTTTACTGGCCGCGGCACTTCTGTCTCCGGTGGAAACATCTTCCCCGGGTTAAAGATATCATTGGGGTCAAAGACGTGCTTAACCTTGCGCATGGCGGCGATATCCGCCGGGTCGAACATGGAATGCATGGCGTCTATTTTCTCCAGGCCTATACCGTGTTCACCCGATATAGTGCCACCCATGGCGAT
>SOKS01000134.1 GCA_004375725.1 Dehalococcoidia bacterium
GAGGAAGTTGCCCCACCACCCGCCGAAGTGGAACAGGCTGTTCCAGAGACGAAACGAGAGGAAACACACATAGAAAATCGCCAACTGGTCATCAGCCTCAGCCAGACCAGTGATGCTGATGGCGACAAGGCTAATTTACATAAAATTACTGACATCCTGCGGCGTTATCCCGGGCACGACGAGGTAAAGCTAAGGGTAACCAACGGCAATAAAATAACTCACCTGCGCTTTTTCGATATTTTCGCTGATTACTGCCCCGAACTTCACGCGCATCTGGCAGAGGTGGTGGGGGAGGAAGGCCTCAAACTGGAAAAGAAGTGAGGAGCGGCCATGGATAAACCGATGACTGACTTTGATTTTAAGGCCATGTCCTGTTTCTTCAGATTTCGCGATTTTTTCCAGCCAAGGAAAAAAGTACTGGCCGAAGTGAACATAGAGCCAGGTTTCAACGTTCTTGATTATGGTTGTGGCCCGGGCAGTTATGCCGTGGCGGCAGCGAAACTGGTCGGGGAGACGGGAATGGTTTATGCCCTGGATATCCATCCTCTGGCCGTAAAGCGGGTTCAGAAAACTGCGGCTAGGAAGGGGTTAGCTAATATTGAGGCGATTCTCTCAGACTGCGCCACTGGACTGCCCGACGAGAGCATTGATGTAGTGCTTTTCTATGACACGCTTCACAAGTTGAATGAACCAGACAAAGTATTAACTGAGTTGCATCGAGTATTGAAACCAGATGGTATCTTTTCTTTTAGTGATCATCACCTGAAGGAGAATGAAATGATATCCCGAATAACCGGTAAAGGTTTGTTCCAGCTATCAAGAAAAGGGGAAAAAATATACAATTTCGCTAAAGTTGGCTGAGGTTAGTACAGATGCCTTCCGACGAGATACATAAAGGCCACCGCAGGAGGCTCAGGGAAAAGTTCCTGAAGTCCGGGCTGTCCGGTTTCCACGACTATGAAATCGTGGAGCTATTGCTGACGCTGGGTTCTCCCCGTAAAGACTGCAAACCGCAGGCGAAAGAAGCGATAAAACGGTTCCAGACGCTGAGGGGGGTGCTTTCGGCCTCCGCGGAGGAGTTGCAGCAGATTGAAGGCATCGGCCCTCACAGTGCCTTTGGCATCAGGCTGGTTCAAGAGATGGCAAAGGAGTTTCTTAAAGGGAAAATTGTGGAACAGACTTTCTTGAAATCCTCGCGCGAGATATTTGACTATCTATACCACGCCATGCGCGACCTGAAAAAAGAACTGTTCAAGGTCATTTACCTCAGCAGCCAGAATCAGATCATCGAGGTGGCCGACCTCTTTGAAGGCACGGTGGACAGCAGTTTCATTTCGCCGCGTGAAATCGTGGAAGGGGCGCTTAAAGATAAAGCGGCAGCCCTGATATTCGTCCACAACCACCCCTCCGGCAACCCCGCCCCCAGCATCAGTGACCGGGAGCTGACCAGGCAGCTGGTTTACGTCGGGAAAATCATGCAAATGAAGGTTGTCGACCACATCATTATCGGCAACGACCGTTATTACAGCTTTGCCGATGAGGGATTGATTGAAGAATATGAAATGGACTTCCTGAACCTGAAGCTGCGGGGGACGTCGGAGGCAAAGCGGAGGTTGTATCAAGCGAGACAGTCTTCTGACCGATATACCTAACCTCTATACGAAGCTCAGGTTCTATCCGCCGGGCGGCGGCGTTGGATGGCGGCCCCGATTACAATAAGCACTGCGCCGAGCATAATGCTGACCACCACCTTGATGAGCAGTGGGAAGTTCATGCTGAGGAAGAAGGCGAAGGTGTACAGCCCCGTGAGATAGGCAATTGCCCGGACAATAGTGTGTGCCCGGATTGGCTTCTGTTTTATCCCCCGGTAAATAAGCCAGCCGATAAGCGCCAGGGAAGCAAGCACAGTCACAGCGGTCAGCATTCAGTTCACCACCCTATGCCCTCAAAGTATTTGCTTAAAAACGCGAACATGGCCACGGTAAGCAGCAGGGACACCAGTTTTCCCGCTTCGGAGAGGTTTTTTACATACTCGACGGCCAGGTAGCCAACGCCGGCCAGGCAGAAGAGGATACCGAAGACAAATAAAACGTATTCCAGTCTTATATTCACTTTATATACCTCCGGTTACCTTGGCGGTGACGGCACCGTCTTTATTACCGGGTAGGGGGTGGGATTGACGTAGAGAATTATATTCCGCTCCGTTTCTCCCCGTTTGATAGTCAGCGTGTAATCAAAACCCTGCTCCGGTGGGGCGTCTGGTGGGAGAAGCTCGGCGGTATCAATTACCCATTCTATCTGTACCTTATTAAAAGACCCGATGGCGATATGCTGGGAGAGCACATCGCTGACCTTATTCTGCATCCGCCAGACTGACACATCAATGTCAGCCTCATACCCGGAAAAGCGGCGGTTGTCCACTTCATATCGGATAAAAGCCTTCTCGCCTCGTGCTATCCCGCTGGACCGGTACGGGTCATTGCGTTGCCAGACATCCGATTCTATCTTCTGTTCTCGCTCGCCGGCAGTGATATAGACGGTATCATAAATGCCCATGTACCCATCTACAATAAAGATGGCGATGACGCCGAAAAAGCAAATCAGGGTAAGGTACAGGTAGAGATTTCTTCTTTTAATTGTCATCTGCCGTCTCATTATCGCATAAATGTTGCCAGTTTTAAATCTTTATCCCAGTTCCGGTTCAATCAAACCGTAGTTACCGTCCTGGCGCTGGTACAGCACGTTAAATTCGTCCGTGTCAGTATTGAGAAAGAAGAAAAAGCTGTGCCTCAGTATAACCATCTGTTCGGCGGCCTCAATTACGGACATCGGCTTTATGGCAAATCGCTTTACTTTGACCACTTCCGGCTGGAACGGGTTAACCGTCTCTGTTTTTAATTCACCCCGCGTCAACGAGTTACCCTTACCCTTTTCATAGAGCTTTCCCTTCTGGCGCTCCAGTTGTCTATCCAGCGCTGAGGCAACCTTATCGATTGCCTGAAACAGGTCTTCGCCGCGCTCCTGGCTGTGCAGGCGGATACCATTGCCGATAACACTGGTCCGCACCACAAATTGCTGCCGGGGAGACCGGGTCTTTTCCTGGTTGATTTCCACAATGGACTCAATGATATTGGGGAAATGGCGGGTTAATTTCCCGATCTTGCGCTCAACGTAGCGGCGCACTTCCGAAGATACTTCTATGTTCTGTCCCGTAATCTGCAGCTCCATCCTATCACTCCTGACTGTTAAATCTCTCGTGCCATGACCAATCCCCATACTGAGGTGACGCCGCTGGCTTTTAACACCGTGGCGCAGGCATCCAGCGTGGTTCCGGAAGTAGCCACATCATCAAGCAGCAGCACGCGCCTGTCCCGGAGCCCATTGCCGCGGCAGGCGAAGGCATCCGCTATATTATGCGTCCGTTCTTCTATGTTCGCGGTTCGGGCCTGTGGAGGCGTGTGTCTCAGGCGAATAAGAACATCATCTACTACCGGTATATTTAGCAGTTTTCCCAGTTCCTTTGCCAGTAGCCTGGCCTGATTGTAGCCGCGCTCTCTCAGTCGTTTACGGTGCAGAGGTACCGGTACCAGAACATCGATGTCCAGCGGGCTGTCGATAAGGTATTCCTGCAGCATTCCGGCCAGGGGGACTGCCAGCGCCCTCAGGTTCTGGTACTTAAGTTTATGAATTGCCTCGCGCATCGCGCCTTCAAAACGAAACGGGGAACGAATACCGTCTATGGCTGCCTGCCAGCGTACGCAATCGGGACATAATATCCCGTTGGGGTGGGGCCGACCGCATTTGGGGCAGATGGGGGGCATTATTCGGGGCAATGACTGGCGGCAGGCAAGGCAAATAAAAGCGCCTTCCTTACCACAGCCGACGCAGTACGGCGGAAAAATGAAATCAAGTGCTGCCCCTTTGAATCTGGCTAACTGAGGAAGCACGTTATCACCTGAATTATAAGCTTTATCCAGAAAGTTGATGTGCTATCGGGCGCGGCTGTTATGCAGCGCGCCGCTCATAATGGGCTCGTTAATGTAGACATCACCATTCCTGATCTTCAGATTGTAGCCACATTCAGGATTGGTGCAAACCCAAGCTTTATAATGAATCGCAGCCCCCTGACTACCGAAATCGGAAAGGGGCACCAGGTCACCAGCCTGACACTTCTGACATTTGGGGAAACTAATCTGTTCCATGAAGTCCTCCTCCCATCCTGAAATTGTTTTTAAGTATACTATTAATCATAACTTTTTGGCAAGGTTTTTTTTCAGGCTGATGGTGGTAATCCGGCGATGAATGGCACCTTTTGCGGTCAGTTGGCTTTGCATCAGGTTGACACTGTCCACCGTAAAATGATAGGCAGTCTCAAACTTGGCACCGGCGATGAGCTGTCCGAAGTTTTGTGGTGCGGTCGGTGGCGCATTTTCTCTGACGCGGGCCAGAGTCAGGTGGGGGGTGAACGGTCGCGACTCCCGGGCAAAGCCGAGCGGTACCAGGTTGGACTCAATGCGCTGCTGGAGCAGCGTCAACCGGGCGATATCTCCCCCCACACCAACCCATACCACCCGGACTCGCATGAGATTGGGAAAAACTCCCAGTCCTTTTACCTCAAGCAAAAAAGATGGCAAATCCCGGGCCGCTGCCTCTATAGCGCTGGTAATATCGCTGATTTTGGCCACGGCAATATTGCCCAGAAACTTCAGAGTCAGGTGTATTCCATACGGGTCAACCCATTTTACTGAGGGCTGCTTGTCCGTTTGTAGGCTGGCCTGCAATTCGGCAAGTGCTGACCTTACCTCGTCAGGCAGTTCAATGGCGATGAACGAACGAATCTGCTCTGTGCTCATCTAGATTCCAAGCAGCTTTCTGGCATTTTCGCCGGTAATCAGGCGCTTCTCTTCCTCGGTTAGCGCCGCCGAATTGATTTCCCGGAGCAAGCGGGTCTGCGGCAGCAAAGGATAATCACTGCCGAAGAGTATCTTGTCCGCGCCGACCAGCTGGCTAACCAGAGTATATATCTGGGGCTGGTAAAGAAATGGCGAAGCGGCAGTGTCGAAGTAGACGTTCTGCAGCGCCTTCTGGACCTCGGGCATCAGCGCGTAAAACGGCAGACCGCCTCCCCAGTGGGCACAGACAATGGTGACATCGGGATGGGTGGTGATAAAGGGGTAAAGAATATCCGGCGTGATGATTCCCTTGCCGGGATAGTCGTGCCCCGCGGGCTCGGAGGCGTGGGTGAGGAAGATGAGCCGGTGCTGCTTAATTGCGGTCATGAATGGAGTGATAATGGGGTCATCGCCCAGGTCCAGCAGCTGCATGTCGGGTCGCATCTCACCGATGCCTCTGGCACCACCCTGGGCACAGCGCTCAATTTCGGCAATGGCGGCATTGAGCGACTGCGGCTGCACGGTGCAGAAACCAATCAGTCGCTTGGGGTAGCGGGCAATTGATTCCAGGATGTAGTCATTGGTCTCTACGCAGAGCTCATGGGTTATCCAGCCCAGATTGACAATGACCGAGATGTCAATGCCGGCCCGGTCCATGCTTTCAATAAGCTCTTCGGTGGTGGCGATTTTGGCTTCTTTTTTGGCATAGAGGAGCGCAAAACAGGGGTCGCGGTCGATGTACTGGCTGCGTTTTTGCTTGACGCGGGGAGGGAAAACGTGCGTATGGAAGTCAATAATCATCGCCTGGTACTTTGTATATTGCTATTGTGGTTTGCCACACGCTAACGCTCTTCCGCTGGCTACTTCTCTTCGGCGGGAGCCTCCGCCTCGGCCGTGGCCTCCCCTTCTTCCTCAGCCAGAGCTTCCTCTTCGACCTTGGCCACTTCCTCGACCTCTTCCTTGACCATCACTTTGCTTATCTTAGCCACCAGCTGCTCGGGATCGGCATGAACCGTAATCTCCGGGTCGAGGACGATGTCTTTGACGTGGATTGCCTGTTCCACCTCTTCCAGTTGGGTGATGTCAATATCGATCTGGGGTGGTACGTTGGTGGGCAGGCACTCAACGCTCAGGCTATTGATGCCGTGAACGAGCATGCGTCCTTTGAATTTCAGCGCCGGCGCTTCTCCAACGAGGACAATAGGCACGTCCACCGCGATCTTTTCCGTCCGTTTAACCTGGTAGAAATCGATGTGCAACAGTTCTCTGGTAATGACATCGCGCTGAATCTCGCGCACGAAAACGCTCTTCGGTTTTTCGCCATCAACCTCGAGGTTAATGAGCCTGGTCTTGCCGGCGTGGGCAACCAGGTTAACCAGTTCATCAGTATCACACTGTAGCGCCACTGAACTGACACCGTGACCGTAGAGATGAGCCGGCGTTATCCTCTGGCGTCGTAAGAATCTGGTCTTCTTTCCCAGCACCATGCGGTGCGTTGCTTTCAATCGTAAATCTGCCACGTCTCCACTCCTTATACAAAGCTTATTTAAACATATATGGCGGTAAAAATCAATGCTGGAGGCTGCCAACCCATCAGTCTTTGTGATATTATAGAAGTTAAAAATAAGCACAGAGAAGGTGGCTATGATGAAGATTATTGACCTGCGCAGCGATACTATTACCCTGCCGACGGAGGAAATGCGGCGAGCGATGTACGAGGCGGAGCTGGGGGATGATGTTCACCGGGAAGACCCCACCGTCAACCGCCTTGAAGAGCTGGCGGCTGAAGTCATGGGCAAAGAGGCGGCGCTTCTCACCACCAGCGGCACGATGAGCAACCTCCTTGGCGTCCTGGCCAATACCCGGCCCGGCGATGAAATCATTGTCGGCAGCGAGGCCCACATGTTCTGGTATGAGGTCGGTGGCGCATCGACGCTGGGTGGGGTGGTAATCCGCACCATTCCCAATGATGAAGATGGAAAGCTCGACGCCACTGATGTGGAGGAGGCGATACGGTCGGAGAATATCCATTTCCCGAAGAGCGCCCTGCTCTGTCTGGAAAACACCCAAAATCGCTGCGGCGGTGCGGTACTGACTTGCGAATATACGGAGGAAATTTCCGGACTCGCCCATCGGCATGGACTGCAAGTTCACCTTGATGGGGCCCGCATCTTCAATGCCGCCGTTGCCCTCGGTGTGCCTGCCCGGGAGCTGGTGGCACCGGTGGACACGGTAAATTTCTGCCTTTCCAAAGGACTCAGTGCGCCCGTCGGCTCACTTTTCTGTGGTACAAGAGAGATGGTGGAGAGGGCGCGGAAGTGGCGTAAGATGCTGGGAGGGGGGATGCGGCAGGCAGGGGTTATTGCGGCGGCCGGCATCGTGGCCATTGAAAAGATGGTTGACCGCCTCGCCGAGGACCATGCCAACGCCAGGCGGCTGGTGGCAGGACTGGCCCAGATACCCGGCTTTTCCGTGAGCCCGGAGAAGGTGCCGACGAACATAGTGAATTTTGAATTTCCGCCAGAAGTTAGCGACTTCGTTATCAAAATAGGGGAGCGGGGAGTCAAGTTTCTATCGCGGAGTGGTCGGAGTGTGCGGGCGGTAACCAACCGCATGGTCGGCGCTGAAGATATCGAAGAAGCCCTGGGGCGCATCAACCAGCTGGTAAAGGAAGCAAGCTAGGAGAAATACGGTATTAAACGCTGGCGGATTTCTTCCCGGGTGGGCGGGCAGCCGGCGACGCATTTTGCTTCTTCATCCAGTTCAGTGATAGCGCAGTCGCCGACCAGCAGATAGGCTCTACTTTCCGGAATGTCGGGGTCGGTGCCCACGCAAATGCGCAGCGGCATTTTCAGCCTTGCCTCACGCTCAATCAGCATGAGGAGCTCGGAAAGCAGCGGGATGAAACAGCCGCTGCAAGCCTTATCGGTACCACTTATCTCAAGCTGCGGAAAACTGCGCTGCAACTGTTCCTGGGGCAGTTTGACCTTAAATTTAAGCCGTTTCAGTTCCTCGCCGATGATTTCGATTCTGGTCAGGTTGCTTTCCCCCAGCCCGGCCGCCGCACCCAGGGTTACCGTCGGCACGGTGTCGGGGTCGATGCCCATCAGCGCGCAGCCGACGGCATCCACGGCCACCGCGTCGGTGCTGGTCAGCAGCAGTCGCGCATCGAGAGGCTGCTTGACCATAGAGTAGCCGATGCTGCCGAGGGTCTTGGCGGTGGCATCTATGATGTTGAGCGTCGGCCTGACTATTTTGTTAAGCTCAACAATAGCCTGGCTCAGGCTTTTTTGCTGATGGAAGCGGGGCTTATCCTCTCGTTTCAGGCAGCCCTTCAGGTTCTTTACCGCCAGCGTCACCGTGGTCTGGTAGTGCGTTTTCATCACCGGCACGTTTATCAGTTTGTCGCAGGTGAAGGCAAATTCCGTTACCCGGAATTCATCGGGCGTGGCTCCGGAGATACCCCGGAAAGTGCGGAATTTGTGTTCGTCAAAAAGCACCCACTCGATACCCAGGCGGTCGGCAACCTCGCTGATACCTGGCTCGGTAAAACATTTTTTAAGGCGTGACTCCGGCTGGTAGTAGCTCGGTCCCTCTCCGATAATCACCCGGCCCGCGCCGGCGTCAAGGCAGTACCTGGCCACGGCCTCAACCAGCCGGGGATTGGTAATTTCCCCGCTGTCTGGCGCATGGGGCTCGTAGAGGTTGGGCTTGATGAGCACGCGGTCGCCTCTTGAAACCGGCTTTTCTCCGATGTCGTCAAGCGCCTGGAGAAGAGCGTCATAATAGTCGTTTTCGACTTTAACGATAGATACTCTGCTCATTGTAGCCGTGCCTTTCAACTCTGCGTCAGTCCAGGAAGCTGATCTGGGCCGGTGGCCTTTCCTGGCTCTCAATTTCGATGCCTGCCTCGCGGAAGAGGTCGGCAAAGGTGCGGTCATTGTAGCTGCCAAAGTTGACAAACCGTTTGATCCGGGCGTTGACCAGCATCTTGGCGCAGAGAACGCAGGGAGTGTGCGTGCAGTAGATGGTGCTCCCTTCCAGGCTGACGCCGTGGAGGCTGGCCTGAATGATGACGTTCTGCTCGGCGTGAATGCCGCGGCAGATTTCATGCCTCTCGCCGGAGGGTATGCCGAGTTCGTCGCGAAGACAACCCAGCTCCAGACAGTCTCTGGAACCGGAAGCGGCGCCGTTGTAGCCCGTGGCCAGAATATGTTTGTCCTTCACCGCCACGGCACCGACGTGGTGGCGGCGGCAGGTGGAGCGCTCTGCCACCACCGAGGCGATTTTCAGAAAATATTCGTCGGCAGTTGGCCTGGTAATCGCTTTTTTCATTTCCATCCCGCCAGTAATTTATTTGCCTGCGCCTCCAGGTCCGATAGCGAGGACTCATTGCTAATGGTGTAGTCGGCCATGGCAATCGGCCCGCCTTTCTTGGTGTTTTCAATTTCCGCCCGGTCACGGCTGGCGGCTTCTTTAGGTGTCAGCGGTCGTTCGGCTCGGCTGCTGAGTCGGCTATACCTCGTTTGCGGCGATGCCCAGACGGCGATAATAGTGAAATTTTCCTTATATTGAGCTTTCAAGAAGGTGTATTCTTCCCAGGAGTACAGTCCATCAATCACGACATTCGACTTCTTCAGGGCGGCATCAATTCGGGGCAGGTTGAGTTTGGCGTAGGCGGCCATGCCGTGCTCTTTTCGTAATAGCTCCCTGATATGCCGCTCGTTATCCTCATTGAGGACAAGGCCCCTCTTTTTCACCTCTTCATCGGTGATATCACCGAACCTGATTCTGGCGAAGCCGTGCTGCTCAAAGACCCGGGCGACCTCTGACTTGCCCGACCCGGCCATCCCCACAATGGCGACCA
>SOKS01000019.1 GCA_004375725.1 Dehalococcoidia bacterium
TATTTCCTGCCGCATAAACAGAATATAGCTCGCGGCGAAGCACACGGCACTGAGGCTGATAAGGCTGGTAATATGTGGCCAGATCAGGAGAAGGCTCTGGCCCAGGCTCAGGGGGTTGGGCACCATGTAGGCGGCCTGGCTCGCGCTCACCATTCCCAGACTGCGCACCAATGGTACCAGCAAAACGGTGGTCGCCTCCTGGAACAGTATGTTCGGGGAAAACCGAGTTATCATCCGCTGCAATTCCACATTACGAATCAGTTCCGCTTGCGCGCCATCAGCGGTCGGGACCAGCACATTGGCAATTCCAGGCGCGATAAGCAGGATGAAGATGCTGAAAAACATCCAGAGCGCCAGCGAGAACAGCAACGAGGCCGCCACCCGACGAAAGATAATAGAAAAAAGTATCGCCAAGCCCATCCAGAACGCCCCGTAAACAATGGTCATGGCGAAATAGCCAAAGAGCCTGATGATTTCCTCTGGCGTTGGTGGCACTCCGATCATACTCAGCCCATAGCCGGCTACCAGCAGCAGCATCGTGCCTATCATTATGGCGAGGGCAACCACCCCGGCGAGAAATTTCCCATTGATAACGCTGTCGCGGAAGACGGGCTGGGCCAGAACCCGGCTCAGCGTACCACCAGCCCGCTCGCTGTTTATGGCATCAAAGCCCATGGCTATGCCGATAATGGGGATGAGCAGGGCGACAAGGTAGGTCAGCGATGGAATTGGAATTGTGGTTCCAGCGGTGGTAAATAGTCCCAGGAAGACAATTCCTTCCGGCAGGTTCGCGGCACGGATACCCTGCGATGCAGCCACCAAGCCGGTAACACTAACTACGATTACCAATAGAAAAGAGGCAATAAATCGGACGCTGGTAACATAATCGGCCAACTCTTTGCGTACAATGGCAAACATGGATAGCTCTATTCCTCTCGGAAATACTTCATATAAATGTCATCCAGTGAAAATTCCTGGACCTTCATCTGAATCAGCGGGTAATTGTTCTGTACGATGGCTTTGGAGACCTCCCGTCGCAAATCGGCATCGGTACTGATGGCGAGCACATTCTCCCTGACCTCAACATTGACCACACCTTTGATGCCCTGGAGCACCTTAACGAGCTCCTCACCTGGCTTCTCGGTTTCCACCTCAATATGGAATCGGCCCCCGGCAAGCGCTTCCCGGCCCAGCTTATCAATGGCCCCCTGGATTACCATCTTGCCTTTTGCCAGGATACCGATGTTGTGGCACACCCGCTGCACCTGATATAACTGGTGTGACGAAAGCACCACTGTTGTTCCCATCTTGGGCAGACCGTCTATGAGATCGAGGAGCTGGTTGATACCCTTTGGGTCCAGGCCGGCGGTCGGCTCATCAAAGAAAACCAGCTTCGGTCTTTTTATCAGCACTTCCGCAATGCCAAGCCGCTGCTTCATGCCACGGGAAAACTTGCCTACCGTCTTCTCTATCTCTCGGTTCGACCCTTTCTTTTCCATTATCTCGTCACTGGTAAGGCCTACCATTTCCAGCACTTCTTCCGAGCGCTGGTTTGCTTCGGGATAACTGATGCCGTTCAGGTCGGCGATGAACCTCAAGTTTTCGCGCGCGGTGAGATTTTCATAGAAGCCCACTCTTTCTGGCAGATAACCAACCTGACGCTTGACCTTGAGCGGCTCACGGGTGGGGTTGAAGCCAAGCACGCTGACTGAACCCGAGGCCGGCTCGGTCAAACCCAGCATCATGAGGATGGTCGTTGTTTTGCCGGCACCGTTGGGGCCGAGCAAGCCGAATACCTCGTTCTCCTTCACCTTCAGGTTGAGGTTATCAACTACGGTAACACCATCGTAGCGCTTGGTCAGTTCGTTTGTTTCTATGGCTAAAGTATCACTCATAGGCTATCGCCGACTAAACCGCATAAAGATAACCGCCAGCCCCATAACGACAATGGCGATGATAGCCACGCCAACCCATCCCCAGACGGTGGGCGTCTCCACGGTAACCCTGATATTAATCTTCGGGGAGGTAGCCTGGACTCCAGAAGCTCGGAGGCTGATCATGTAATCGCCAGCAATTGTCTCCGGTGGCGGTTTGATATTTATTTCTACGGTCTGGGAACCCAGCGCTTCGACTGAATCCACCTGGTCTGGCGTGAGTTCAATTGACCACCCTTCCGGCTTATCGGAGGAAAAGTTTACTTTATCGATGGGCGCTGTGCCCAGATTCCCCACTTCCAGGGAAAAATAGTTATCACGACCAGCCTTAGCCTTGGTATCGTAGCGCTCCCCGGATGGCATCAGAATGAGGTTATATACAGCGGTAATAACTGCCTTTAGCTCGACGGAGGCTTTCATATCTTCCGAGACCACATCCAGAACGATTGTGTAATCACCTGGCTCAGGCAGGGGCCAGAACGGTGCCCGGGCAACCATCCTTGTCTTATCGGTAAAAGCAACGCTGCCCGGTTTGAGGTCGATGGCCGAGATATGCTTTTCTTTCTCAAACTGGGGAGTAAAATAGACCTCCCAGCCCTGGGGCGCGGTAGTTTTAAGGTCAAAGGGCTTGGAGTCACCCAGCATTTCACCGGTGTACTTGAACTCTACCTCAAAAACGAAATCACTCCCGGCAATCGCTTCAACGGCTGGGTGTACGGCCCGCACC
>SOKS01000204.1 GCA_004375725.1 Dehalococcoidia bacterium
AAAGCTGAAAGGTATTTGACATATTGGCATAAACAGATATAATAGGGGAAAAGGCGCTTCCGCCACACACGCCTGACGAACCGAGTAGTCACCCGTAATGTGCCTTTGCGGGCGATCGGGTAGATAACTACCCAAAACAGCACAGAGGAGGTGGTGATTACGATGGAAGGAGTCGTGGCTACCATTCTGGCCGGTGGTACGGGAGAGCGGCTGGGAATTCTGGCGGGGGAGAGGACAAAACCGGCGATTCCTTTTGCCGGTAAATACCGGATTATAGACTTCACCCTTAGCAACTGCGTCAATTCCGACATATACAATGTGGCTATACTTACCCAATATCAGCCGCGCTCGCTGACGGACCATATTGGTATTGGTATGCCCTGGGGATTTGCCCGTCCCGATGGCAGAATACAGCTCCTGCACCCCTACCTGGCACGTGAAGAAGACCGGGACTGGTATAAAGGTACGGCGGACGCTGTCTATCAGAACCTGCAGTTTATTGAAGAGCGGGACGCGGAAATGGTGCTGATACTCAGTGGTGACCATGTTTACAAGATGGACTATACTGATATGATAGAAGCCCATCGCAAAAACCAGGCGGATGCTACCCTTGCCGTCACCCGCCTGCCGAGAGATGAGCTCATAAATTTTGGTACGGTAACCGTTGATGAGAACCAGCAAATTAACGGCTTCCAGGAAAAGGTAAAAGAGCCGAAGAGCGACCTCGTTTCCATGGGCGTGTACGTGTTCCAGAGGGAGTTGTTGCAGCAGATTCTGGAAGATGATGCCCAGCGCCGTTCTTCCAAACACGATTTTGGCCGGAATATCTTTCCGCAGATTGTCGGCAACTGCCGGATTTTCGCCTATAACTTCGAAGGATACTGGCGGGATGTTGGTACCATCCGAAGCTACTGGGAAGCCAGTATGCGATTGCTTGACTCGCCACCGTCCATCAGTTTCAGTGCTGACTGGCCGATTCGCACCAAGGAAGATGAGCCCAGGCCTCCAGCGGTTATTTCCCGCCGCGGTGACGTGGTCAACAGCATGATATCGCATGGCTGTATCATTGAGGGGCGAGTGGAAAATTCAGTTCTTTCTCCGGGGGTCAGGGTGGCGGCCAATGTTGTGGTCAAAAACTCGGTGATTATGAATGATACGGTGATTGGCCGGGAAAGCGTTATTGATTATGCCATCCTCGATAAAGAGGTTGTCGTTGAGGCGGGAAGTTACGTGGGTATCGGTAATGATTTCCAGGTTAACCGTGATGAACCGGGCATCCTTAACACAGGCCTCACCGTGGTCGGTAAGGGAGCTAAAATCCCGGAGGGGGTGAAGATAGGTCGCAACTGCGCTATTGCCAGTAATGTTGCCGAGAAGGACTTCCGCAGCTCCATTGTCCAGAGCGGTGAAACGATAAATCCAAAACGGCATCGTACTTCCCGTAAAGAATAGACTTATCCCTGGGAATAAGCTGAATATTCGAGGAGAAGGCCAAAGAATAAAGTGTCAGAACTGAGACAGGACCCCACCACCAAATCCTGGGTGATACTGGCACCGGAGAGGGCAAAGCGCCCCCAGCCAAAGCACCGCGTCAGGCCAGCCGACGAGTTGCCAGGCTGGGATTCATCCTGCCCCTTCTGTCCGGGCAATGAAGAACTGACACCTCCGGAAGTTTTCCGACTTCCCGTATCAAATCAGGGTGCTCCCTGGGAAGTCAGGGTGGTGCCCAACCGGTTTGCCGCACTCACGCCTGGTGAAAACGGTGATATTGTGGAGGAGGCGCGCCTTTTCCGCAAAATGGATGGTATCGGGGCACATGAGGTCATCATCGAAACGCCGTTGCACAATATGCCTATGGCGTTGATGAGCTACGAACAGGTGGAGAAGGTGCTTATCGCCTACCAGGAGCGGTATAACGCGCTGAAGAAGGAAAAGTACCTGAAGTTTATAACCATCTTCAAGAATCATGGCTGGGCATCGGGCACTTCGCTGGTACATCCGCACTCGCAGATAGTGGCCACTCCCATTGTGGCGCCTTCTTATCACCGTCAGTTCGACATTGCCCACGAATACTATATTGATAGAGGCAGGTGTCTGTACTGCGATTTACTGGCTGGGGAACTGGATAAGGGCAAGAGAATTGTGGCCAGGACCGAGCAGTTTATCGTCTTCCATCCCTTTGCCTCACATGCCGCCTACGAGACATGGATAATGCCCAGAGAGCATTGCGCTTCCTTTGGCATCTTCCCCGATACATATATGAACCAGCTGGCCAAAGCGCTGAAGAACGTTCTACTCTGCCTGTACGAGTCACTGGACAATCCAGCTTTCAACCTGATGGTTGACAGTACCCTTACCGAAGATGAAGAAGACCCATACTACCACTGGCATATCCGTATTGTTCCCCGGCTTACCACCATCGCTGGCTTTGAAATGGGTTCCGGTATTTACATCAACACCTCTCTGCCGGAAGACACGGCCGGCCATATAAGAGCCTGTTTTCAAAAGCTCGTCAAAGATGGAAAAATCTCGCTGGATTAGAATCCCCGTCCATTGACAGCAGAACGACCTGGAATCGGTCAACAACCTCAAAGAAAATCAGCCCGTCAGTCTTTTTTAAGCGGTTGCCATTTGCCCAGACTGAAAAGCCTGGGGAACAGCACTTTTCTGGTTTCTTCGATGATAAAGAGAGAACCTCCGGCGAGGAGCGCGATACCCCATTTCTCTACCGTCAGTGGTACCGTGCTGAAGGCCACCTGCATGAACGGCGCATAGACGGCGAGCATCTGGAGAGCAATGGCGCCGGCGATTGCCATGAGGAGCCAGCGGTTGCGGAAGATGCCCAGCTTGAAGATAGTGTACTCATCAGAGCGTGCATTGAAGGCGCGGAACCACTCGAAGGCAACCATGGTGCAGAAGGTGATGGTGCGCGCTTCTTCTATGCTCATTCTGGGCTCGGCCCAGCGGAAGATGAGAAATATGCCAACGCCCATGAATGTGGCCATGAAGATGATGCGAAGGAGCAGTCCGGGGAAGACCATCCCTACTCGGGGGTGGCGGGGTGGCTGTCTCAGTTCATCACCGACCTTTGGCTCCAGCCCGAGAGGCACCGCCGCCGTGGTGTCCGTGACCAGGTTTATCCAGATAATCTGAACGGCCAGGAGTGGCGCCTTGCCCACGAAAAGGAGTGCCAGGGTAAGGGCCAGGAGCTCACCCAGGTTGGTACTCAGCAGGAAAAAGAGCACGTTGCGCAGCCGGTTGAAGATGGCACGGCCTTCCTCGACCGCCGCCACCACTGAGGCGAAATTGTCATCGACCAGTATCATATCCGAGCTTTCTTTGGCCACATCCGTGCCGGTGATGCCCATGGCAATGCCGATATTGGCGGCTTTCAGCGCTGGCGCATCGTTCACACCGTCGCCGGTCATGGCCACCACGTGGCCGTGGCTCTTCAGTGCGTTCACGATTCTGAGCTTGTGCAGTGGCTCAATGCGGGCAAAAACGGAGATATCTTCCACCTGGTCGTATAGTTCCTCATCGGTCATCTGCTGGAGTTCCAGGCCGGTTACCGTTTTCCCTGGCGGCAGGTCGAGCTGGCGGGCGATTGATTCCGCGGTGACCTTATGGTCGCCGGTGATCATCACCACTCTTATGCCGGCTTGCTTGCAGAGCTTTATCGCTTCCCTGGCCTCCTCTCGGGGCAGGTCAGCCATGCCCGCCAGGCCGACAAATACCAGGTTGCCCCGGATATGCGCATCCTGCAAATCCTCCAGCTCGCTGGGGAGGTCGACATAGGCGGTGGCGATGACTCTAAGCGCCTGGCTGGCCATATCCGTGTTGGCCTGCGTGATAACCGCCGCGTCTTTTTCGGTGAGGGGGACGACCTGCTCTCCCTTTAGTCTGTACTTGCTATGCGCCAGTATCCTTTCCACGGACCCTTTGGCATAAACTACTCTGCCACCATCGCGGGGATGAAGGGTGGCCATATACTGCTTTTCACTCTGGAATGGGATTTCATCCAGACGGGGGTAGGCCTTTTCCAGCTTTTCCTTGTTCATTCCCGCCTTGGTCGCGGCAACGAGCAGCGCTCCCTCCGTCGGGTCGCCGTAGATATCACAGCACTCATCATCGTCTTTCCTGGTCAGGAAGGAATCGTTGCAGAGCGCACCGATGCGCAGCATTAAATTAACTGAGGGCTCGTTTTGCGGGTCAATCAGCTGTCCATCGCGGCGGAATTCACCGCGCGGGATGTAGCCTTCGCCGGTTATTTCAATCGTCTGGCCGTCCATATAGAGACGCTGCACGGTCATCTCGTTCAACGTCAGTGTCCCCGTTTTATCCGAGCAGATAACGGTGGCCGAGCCGAGGGTCTCCACGGCCACCAGTTTGCGGATGATGGCATTGCGCCTGGCCATAATGCGCATGCCCACCGCCAGTACCACGGTGACCACGGTGGGCAGGCCCTCCGGTATGGCGGAAACGGCTGCCGCCACCGCCAGCAGGAAGACCTCCAGCCAGTCCAACCCCTTGAGCAGACCTACCGCCACCAGCAGGGCACATATGCCGAGGAAAAGAACAACAATGTACCGGCTCAGCTTGCTGATGTTTTTCTGAAGCGGTGTCTTCTCCGGCTTGATTTCCTGGATGGCGGTGGCGATCTGGCCGATATCCGTTGCCATGCCGGTCCTGACGGCCATCGCCGTGGCCCGGCCGTAATTGACGATGGTGCCCATGTGCACCATATTCTTTCTCTCCGCCATGGGAACGTCTTCACGGATGGCATCGGTGGACTTGTCGACCGGCATGGACTCGCCGGTAAGCATGGCTTCATTGACCTTTAAATTGGAGACCTCAATGAGTCTGGCATCGACCGGGACCAGATCACCCGTTTCCAGGAGCACGATATCACCGGGAACAACCTCTCGGGCGGAGATCAGCCTGATATTGCCATCACGCCGGACACGGGCTTTTGGCGCCGCCATCTGGATGAGTGCCGCCATCGCTTTCTCGGCGCGCGTTTCCTGTATGAAGCCGATGACGGCATTGAGGACAAGTACGCCGAAAATCACACCGGCGTCAATAAAGTGCTCAACAATGAGGGAGATGATGGCGGCGACCATCAGAACGTAAATGAGCGGACTGAGAAACTGCCTCAGGAAAACCAGTATTGGTGGGGTCTTTTTTTTACCCTGTAACTCGTTGGGGCCGTACTGGAGTAATCGTGACTTGGCCTCGGTTTCGATGAGTCCAGAACGCTTGGAATTAAGCGCCGATAAAGCTTCATCCGGACGGAGAAGATGCCACTGCGCGTTCATGCTAGGTAGTTATGGCTTCCTGGCGGCAGAATTTGAGCAGCTCGGCGAAATTGCTGATTCTGGCGGCGTTGTTCGTCTCAAGAAATCCGTCATAGGTGAGGCTGATCCAGGGCTTCTGGTAGGTGGCGCTGAACTTCTCCGCCATGGCGGCCACAATGCCGCCGGGCATGCAGCCGTGGGGCATTACCGAAATCACGCCGGCGAATACCGGCGACTCCATCCATTCCACGCCGCTGCCGATGCTGAGGACGGCCTCGCTGCCACAGCGGGGGGACAGATACATATCTGACTTGGCCAGTATGGCTGCGGTAGAGGGTTCTCTACCGTCGAGCATCTCGCGGTAGTAGCTGGAGACTCTGTGCTCATCGCGTTCCTGGACCAGTTTCTTCAGATAACTGGACAGCATTTTCCGGAAATTCCGGTCTTTCACGGCGTCCTCGAGATTGCGGTAGGCAGTGTATTTCATCCACTCACCAACGGGAGAAACGATAACCTCAAGGCCCGCCTCTTCACATGCTTTTACCAGGTTGCGGTTGCTGAACTGGTTGGAACGCAGGAATATTTCCCCGTTTATGCCGATGAGCGGTCGCGGCGGCAGTGCTGGGTCAATTAACGACCTAAACGCGGCGGTTGCTTGTTGCAGCACATCATAAAACGCCTCTTTGCGGCGGACCCGCTGTGCAATCCGTTTTAGGAATTCATCGAACAGGACTTCAGCCGCCCCCTTTTCTTTTTCATAGGGTCGGGTGCGCCAGAGAAGCCTCTCCAGGCCGTCCACGGCCACGATGCCGTTCCAGGCAAGGCGGGTGAAACCGGGTTCAAGGTTCAGGTCGCGGTAGGCGTTATTGGAAACGGAGGATATCATGGGCAGGTCAAAGCCGAGTTCTTTCAGTACCCGGCCCTGCTCGACCGCATACTTTCCCAGACGGCATGGGCCGTAAGCTCCGGCCATGAACCCCTCATAATTCTTCAGGTTATCGCCGCGGTCGTAGCAGAACTTCATAAAGTCGCCCAGGGTGACGCGGTAGGGGAGACATTCCGTCCCCGAGGTAACCTGGTTGCTGAGGAGAAGAGTGCGCTCGTCGGATTCAGGGAGCACCATGGCCCGTGCCCCGGAGACATTTACCACTTCAGCAATGACATCGGCGTGGGGGCACATTCTGGGGATAAGCAGCGTCTTCTCCGGGTTAATGATGGCCGAGGTGCCGCGGTAAATGTACTCACTTGTCTCTGGGGCGTGCTTTATGGACTGGGCGTGGCTTTTAATCGTGTCCACGTAGGCTTCAAGACGGGTAATAATGCCCGCCTCGGCAGCATGCTCGTCGATTTCCAGTTCGCCGAGCGGCTTCCCGCCCATAATGTCTTCCAGCATTTTAAGCATGAAGGAATTGGGGCCGCAGCCAAAGTTGGTGATGGCCAGGCCGTAAAGCTGCGGGTCTTCGACCGTTATGGCACCCCCAGCGATGAATTTGCCCTCGTAGTTCCAGTAGGGGAGGTCCGAATACTTTTTGGGGGCGACGGATTCCAGCGGCAGAAAGTCGAGCGGTATCGGCACCACGCCGAGCTGGGCCAGCTTTTCGGCGATTCCCAGATTGGCACCCGAGTCCTGCGACATATAGGAACGCGAAAAAAGCACCACACCCAACTGAGCGCTTTCACGAAGCTGTTTGAGCAATTTCCTGCCCAATGCCAGGCAGTCAATTCCGAACTTTCGCTGTGCCTTAATACCGGCAAGGGCGGCTTCCCGGCCCTTTTTGCGGCCGAAACCCAGTTTTACCGCCACGCTGGTAAAGTTTTTCACTGTTTCCTCGTCACCCTGGCTGAAATCAACAATAGGTGCCAGCAGGCGCTCTCCCAAGTTGAGCACGTGGCGCACGATGAATGGTGCTGCCTGAACCAGCGGGCAGGCATACTTCTGGTTCTCGTCGCCTTCTTTATTGCCCAGTCGGATGAAGCAGGGGCAGAGAATGTAATCAGCCCTGTCCTCGATGGCGGCGATATGTCCGTGCAGTAATTTAAGCGGGAAACAGCTGTCGCTATAGCTCAGTTCGGCGGCCTGCTCCATGATTTCCTGGGTCGTCTTTGTTGACATAACGACTCTGACGCCAAGGGCGTTCAGGAAACCGATGAGCAGCGGCGCATAGTCGTATGCCAGAAGCGCGCGTGGAATACCCACGGCCGGGCCGGTGCCAGCGCCTTCCTGGTAATCGCGAAGGAGCAGTTTCTCACGCTCATCAAAGAAAGTTTTCTGGCGGGATTGGCTGATGGCGCTGTCATAGCGGTCGCAGCGGCTACCGTAGAACGTGGCTTTCTCACCGGGCAGCTGCATGCGGGTAATAGTGCAGTTGTTATCGCATCCCTGGCAGATGAAGGTGGAGAGGTTGCACTCGCTCTTGACGACCTGTTGAAATCCTTTGAAGCTGGACTTCTGGCCATTCATTACCTCCCTGGCAAGCAGGGCGGCGCCAATGGCGCCACTCACCTCGCGGTGCTCGGCCACGGTCAGCGTTCTGCCCTCAAGCTGCTGGTGAAAAGCAGCCACCACCGCCTCGTTGTAAAAGACGGCGCCGGTAAGGATGACCTTATCTCCAAGTTTACGGTGGCCCACCACTTTGGAGAGGTAGTTCTTGGCGATGGAGTTGGCCAGGCTGGCGGTGATGACTTCAAAAGGCACCTCTTCCTGCTGGGCGGAGGCAACTGCCTGTCCCATAAAGGCGGCGCACCTGGTGCCCAGGTCAATGGTATATGGGGCATTAAAGGACAGATGGGCGAACTCTCCGTTGTGCACGGATATGCCGAGCATCTCCGCCAGCTCGTCAATAAAGCTTCCGGTGCCGGCGGCGCAGGCCTTGTTCATCTGATAGTCAACAACCACGCCATTCCGCTTGATGACCAGTTTGGAGTCCTGTCCGCCAATCTCGATAATATCCGCCTCCGGGTCTATATCGGCGGCAGCCCTGGTCTGCGCGGTGATTTCGTTCTTGATGAGGTCAGCCCCGATGAAGCTGCCGACCAGGTACCTCCCGGAACCGGTAACTCCCACGCCGGCAATATTGACTCTGGCGGCACTATCTAATAGCAAGTTGCGGAAGACCTGCTTCACGGCATCAATCGGTCGGCCGGCGGTCATCAGGTAGCTCTTGGCGAGCAGCCTGGTACCCGACTCATCAAGAATCACTGCCTTGGTGCTCGTGGAGCCGACGTCAACACCGAGGTAGCCGGAGCAGGGTTCGGTTATCTTCAGGGCTAATCCGTTACCGGGAACGGCAACCTTTTCCAGTTTAGGCATCTCGAAATAGTCCTGGCGCACATCAGACTCGGGGAGCAGGCATACCCTGGAACTTTTTAACCTGGCCAGTAAAGCGGCTCCCAGCGCTTCAACATGCTGATAATTTTCCGGCACGATGACCCGTACCTCGGGGCCGTTTCTGTCCGAGAGCGCCTCATTGAGTGCCCGGACAATGGCGCCGTTGGCCGCGACCCCCCCAACGAAATAAACTGGTTCCTCAAAGGTTCCCTTCTTGAGTGAAACAACCATCCGGGTGATGCTCTCGCACAGGGCATAGAGCATTGCCTCCATGGGAACACCCTTCTGCTGCAGGTGGATGAGGTCGCTTTTGGCAAAAACGCTGCACCGGGCGGCGATTCGCGGTGGATTGCCCTCGCACTTGAGGGCGAGGTGAGAGAAATCCTCAAGGCTGATGCCGAGGCGGTATGCCTGCTGCTCGAGGAATCTCCCTGTTCCCGCTGCGCAAAGCGGGTTTGACACTACATTCCAGGGTTTTTTCAGCCCGTCTTCCAGGACAATGACCAGTGAGGTTTGACCACCTATCTGTATTATGGTCTTCACGGTGGGATATAAATTGAGCAGTCCGGAAGCAATTGCCAGCGAGCTGCTGTATTCAGCCCAGTTGAATTCTCCAGGGATAGCGCTTTTACCAGAGCCGGAGACACCGGCACCGTTAATTTGGTCAAACGAGACCATTCCACCGAGCCTTGAAAGCAGCACGTTGATGGCGGCCTTGGGGTTGGTGGTTATTTTTTCGGCATCAAGTCGGACGATTCGGTTACCGTCGTCGATTAGGCAGAGTTTGACGTTAACCGAGCCGACATCTATTCCCAGTGAATATTTCATTTCGCACAATAGAAAATTCTAGCAAAATTATACTGCCCTGTGAAGGCGGCTGCCTAATA
>SOKS01000017.1 GCA_004375725.1 Dehalococcoidia bacterium
AGTCACGTGGCTAAATTGGGTCACGTGGCTAAATTGGGTCACGTGGCTAAACTAGGTCACGTGGCCATTTTAGCAGGTTTAATAATAGTTATATAACCTATATTGACATACGACATCCATAGTAATATCATTGACATGGAGGTAAAACATGCAGGAAATAACATTCAGTATTCCGGTATCGGGGATAATTCAAATCGGCGAGGGATCTATCACCGTCATCGTAAACAGGGCAGAGACCTCTATCAGTTTTGAGCCAGAAAAAGAGGAGGTTGGTCGACTATCTCTGGGAAAGGGCAGGACGCTTTATGATGTAATCCTGGAGACAGCCATTGAGGTAGTTAAAGGGTCGATAATGGAGCCGTTCTCGGCCGCCGAGCTCTACCACAATGCACTTGAGAGGCACCCAAACCTGAAGCGCGGCACCTGGAATTCTCATGTGATAGCCAGTGCCCCGAATCATCCCTCTTACAAACATCACAGTTCAAACCGGGACTATTTCAGGTACGCGGGGGATGGCCAGTACCGACTCGATCCCAAGTATATGCCCACTAACAAATAGGACCGCATTGGGTACTAAGCAGGTATACATTTAGTTAGTGGTGCATGGTAAGAAAGCTCGGATGCTTAAACCGTTTGATAGAGAGCAGGGGAGGTAAAGGATATGAGTACTCAAAACAGGGTTGCCCTGTATGCCAGGGTAAGCACGCAGGAACAGGCCACTGAGGGTGTCTCGATCGAGGCCCAGCTAGCGGCTCTAAAAGCTTATGCCAAGAGCCAGGACTGGGAAGTTGCCGACGAATACATCGATGGGGGCTTTAGTGGTGGTACCGACGAGAGACCGGCCCTGAAACGGCTCCTCGCCGATGCGAAGCAGCGGCAGTTTAATATCATCGCGGTGTGCAAGCTGGATAGATTTTTCCGCAATCTCAGGCTACTACTAAACCACCTCTACGGTCTGGAGCAACTGGGAATAAAGTTTATGTCCACTCAAGAGGGGCTTGACACCTCTACACCTTATGGTAAATTTGCCGTGCAGATGATGGGAGTTATCGCCGAGTTCGAGCGGGGAAGGATTGGGGAGAGGGTGAGGGATAGCCGCCGTTACCTTGTTACCAATGGGAACTGGCCGGGAGGGCGGACTCTATATGGCTACCGGTGGTTAGCAGAAGAGCGGAAATGGGAGGTGGTGGATGAAGAAGCGGAGATTGTACGATGGATTTACCACCTGTATATTGACCGGAAGAAAGGGATGGATGCTATTGTAAGAATACTGAACGATGATGGTTCGCACACCCGGAGCGGTACCCAATGGACGATGAGTACGGTACGTAACGTGCTTATCCATCCCGCCTATAAGGGAGAGCATCCAATTGGCGTACCGATACCGACTATTATCGATGAAAAAAGGTGGCAGGCTGCAAAGCAAAAACGGGAGAAAGCCCGGAGTGTCATCGCCGAACCAAAGGGGTGGTTGCTCCAGGGGATAGTCCACTGCGGTTTGTGCGGACATGTCCTGAAATGTACGCGGAAGAAACCCAAGGAGCCTCGGTACTATGCTTGCCATGGTCGCATTCATCACTGGAAACTCGACGACAGCAGCACGCGCTGTAAATTACCCTATGCCAGGGCAGACTGGCTGGAGTGGGGCGTGTGGAACAAGGTTAAAGAGGTGCTCAATAACTCTGATAAACTGGAGGAGTGCATTGACAGTGCCCTTGAGAACCTGGAGGAAAAGAAAGCCCACATCGGGGCAGAGATACTTGATGACAATGGCAAGCTTGAAACACTCAGGAGGAAGATGGAGCGGTTGGGAATGGTGTTTGCCGACGGAGCCATAGACGAGAGCGCCTATCAATCGAAACTGAAACAATTGAAGAAGCGGGAGACAGTCCTCTTGAAATGCCGCCAGAATATCGACCCCCTGGATATGGAAGAACTGGACGTGCTTCAAGGACGCATCGCCTTTATTAAGGAAGTCCTGAGTCGGGGTAAACTTGAAGTAACCGAGTTCGGCTTGTTCGGTGAGCTTTTCGACGAAAAGATCTATGTCCCCGCCGGGTTTAATACTTGGCGTGAAAGTGACGGAGAGCTGGCAATCGGCGAAGTGACGGAGATGGACTACTTCCGTATCGAAGGTACTGATAAGTACATGAGAGGGATAGACGTGCCGCCCGGTTTTCGGGAATGCGGTGACCATGATAAGCAGGCCGAGATGATCAAGAAGAATATGCGGGCGATATTACAGTTATTCGGTATCAGTGTGCTCGTATATCCTGACCGCGTTGAGATTAAGGGGGCCATTCCATCTCAGGTCATGTATCAGGGGGAGAAGCCAGAATCGGACACTGGTCTGGTTATCAGTTCCCCCTCTCCTTCAAAGGAGAGGGGGATTTAATTTAGAAAAAGGCTTCGCCTCTCTTGGACTTTCCTTACTAAAGGGTGATAAGGCGAGTTAAAAACTAGATAAAAACTTACTCTCTGAAAGCTAATACTCTCCCGTTATTGAGGATATTCTCATCAAGTTTAGCAAGTCTTTTTTCTTTCGCTTTCTTAAGGTCGTCTGGCGAATATAAAGGTAATAACGCTAGAAATTTTCGAATAGATTGGCGTAGGTATTCTTCAGTTTTAGGAATAATCTTTTCAATTTCAAGCAAATCCATTTTTTTAGTGCCATGCACAACTTTGCCTCTGAGGTCATATGCCTGCTTCATATCGCTGAATATCTGTTTTCTTTTTTTCCCTAAGAAGAATGCAGTTCTCAAAGCTAACTTATATCCCAGTTCTTTATCGTCTCCTATGTACAGAGACTCAAAAGCTATCATCTGGTCAATCAGTCTATCCTCAGGCTCACCAGAATAAGAAAAATTAAATCTTCTCAAAGCTTCATCTACGGCACCAAGTTTACCAGTTTTGCGACAAGTACGGATTTCCCCCATCAGTTTATTAAACATAGGTACATCTGAAAGGTAAAATTCATATTCAGGTAGCCCAAACGAGGTAGGGTCAATCTCAGCTTTGGATATATAAGTGGCAATATCTCCGAATACTGATGGCTTAGAAGGTAGCAATGGGCCAGGTGTCACCCCACCTGTGTGGTAAAGCCTAAAAGTGCTTATCAAGTCAACTAATAGCTCACTTTTATCAGCAATCTCTCTTAAAAAACTAGCTTTTCCATTACGGGGCATTACAATCATGTAATCCGCAACACTTGCTTCGTCCCAATCGGGATAACGTAGATGAAGATAATTTCTGAGTTCAGGTGTTACTAGCTGTAACTGTATATCTTCAAATAAGTCTATTTTTTCGGGAGGGTAACCTAAATCTTCGCTAGAATAGCAATTGAAAGAATACAATGGACATAGCCAATAACTCTCATTAGGAATCGCGTTCTCGGTGGTCATCACTTCCCCCCAAAATACCCCAGTGCCAGCCTGATTTTCTCCTCCAGAGATAAATCTGAGGCGGGGGGCAGGGTGGCCACGGCCTTGGCGGCCTCGGAGGCGGAGTAGCCCAGGGCGGTGAGGGTGGCCAGGACATCGATATTCTCCTGGGCAAGCTGGGTGGCGGGAGTGGTTATCCAGCCGGCGCCAATCTTCTCTTTAAGCTCAAGGATAATGCGGCTGGCCACCTTCTTCCCGATTCCCGGGATTACCGTCAGCAAATCAACGCTGCCGGTGGCGATGGCGGTCACCAGCTGCTCCGCGCTCATTCCCGAGAGCATGGCCAGCGCCAACTTGGGGCCGAGGCCGGTAACGCCAATCAGTGTCTGGAAAAGTGTCAGCTCCTCGGGTGAGGCAAAGCCGTACAGGGCGGCGTTGTCCTCGCGGAGGTGAAAGTGGGTATATAACCGCACCTCCTTGCCGACGGCGCCGACGGCGCTCAGGGTGGAGGTGGGCATAAAGACCTGAAAGCCAACGCCGTTCACGTTGACCACGATCCAGTCGCCGCCCAGCGCTTCTACTTTCCCGTGTAAACTTGATATCATTGTTTCTCTCCCTGCCTGGCGAGCAGCTCGCTCAAATGTATCTCACGCAGGTGGCAGATGGCCACGGCGAGGGCATCGGCGGCGTCATTGGGCTGGGGAATTTCTTTTAAACCAAGTTGCAGACGGACCATCTCCTGGACCTGTTCCTTGCTGCTGGCGCCGTAGTTGGTGACGCTCTGCTTGACCTGGGTGGGAGTGTACTCGTGGGTGGGGATGCTCTGGGTGGCAGCGGCGAGGAGGGCAATCGCCTGGGCCTTGCCAATGGCCAGCGCCGAGCGGGCATTGCTGGCGACAAACGGCTGCTCCACGGCGACCATATCCGGCTGGTAATTCTCGATGATGCACAAAAGCTCTCGGTAGAGATAACACAAGCGCTCCCCCATCGTTGAGCGCCCCGAAGTAACCAGTGCGCCGCAGTCAATCAGGACCAGATTATCGTTATGGCTCTCCACCACCCCGTAGCCCATGGTGACCGTGCCCGGGTCAATACCTAAAACTCTCATCGTGGATAACCGTCAACCGGAAGCCTGTAACTGGTACTGCTCCAGAACCGCATCGGGGAAGTCGGCATTGCTGGAGACATGCTGCACCTCGTCCAGTTCCTCCAGCTTATCCAGCAGCTTCAGGGTCTGCATGGCGGCTTTATCGTCAAGCTGGACCATCGTCTTGGGCACCTTGAGCAGTTCCGCCGAGGCGATGGGTATTTTCTTCGCTTCCAGCGCTGACCTGACTGTCTCAAGGTCTTCTGGCATGGTGTAGATTTCAACGTAGTCGCTCTCTATCTTCACATCATCAGCGCCGGCATCAATGGCGTTCAGGGCCAGGTCATCGGCGTCAAGGCGGTCAATCTTGACTGTAATCAGTCCTCTGGCATCAAAAATCCAGGATACGCACCCGTTCTCCCCGAGGCTGCTGCCATGCTTGGTAAAGGCGCCCCGAACATCCTGTATCGTCCGGTTGCGGTTATCGGTGAGGGCTTCCACAAGTATGGCGGTGCCGCTCGGCCCATACCCTTCCAGAATCACTTCGGTCAGGGTCATGCCTTCCAGCTCGCCGCTGCCCTTCTTGATGGACCGCTCGATGTTATCCATGGGCATGTTGCTGTCTCGGGCTCTCTGGACGGCAAGTCGCAGGCGAAAGTTGGTATCCGGGTTGCTGCCGCCTTCACGCACGGCGACGATTATCTCACGGGTCAATTTGGTGAACAGCTGACCACGGCGGGCATCGGCAACGCCCTTCTGGTGCTTGATTGAGTGCCATTTTGAATGACCTGACATCGCTCTACACCCTCCTTGGCCACGAGTCCAGCCTTTAGTGTCTTAATTCTATCACGTCACCTGCCAGCGGTCAAAGCACGGACATATATTGTCAATCACTTTTTAAGCTGCTTGCTTAAGCTCCGACTATCTGGATGAAGTACCGGTCAGGGATTTAGCTATTTCTCCGTATTTCCGGGTGTGGGCGCGTTTCAATTCCTGGAACTGTGCCTGGAATGGGGCTAAGGTGATGCTTGCAGTGGACATCAGCAGGGCATCTTCGCGATTGTCCGTGTAGTAGCCGCGGCGCAAACCCGTCTGCACAAAGCCATGCTTGCTGTACAGGTTCTGAGCCGGCAGATTGGAGACCCGAACCTCGAGGGTAACCAGATTGGTCTTGAGTTCCGTGGCGAGGTCAATGGTTAATATGAGCAGCAGTTCGCCGATACCCTGCCGCTGGTAACTCTGGCGCACGGCGATGTTGGTGATATGGGCCTCATCGGCCATCACCCACATGCTGGCAAAGCCGATGATACGCTGCCCGCTCGATTGAGGCGGTTCGTGGCCGAAGAATCGATTCTGCCGCCACCATCGTTTTATCCTGGACATAAGGCCGGAGACGTCTTCCCGGGGGATTTCCATTTCCGGCTCTTCCGCCTTATGGCTGTCATCACAGACAACGATCAGACGCGCCAGCGGGTTCTGCAGTTCGCGGCGATAGTCAGGCGGTGGCCACTGGGTGGGGAACGCCTCCCGGTCAATCTCATTGACCTGGGATATATCCTCTTTGCACATGTAGCGTATGTAGTACGCCAAGGTTTCTTCTCCATAATATACACAGAGATAGCTTCGTATGATTTTAACATATTTCTGCACCTCGCCACAGCGCAATTCATAGCTGGCGGCGCTATCTTTTTAAATGTTCGTTCGTTATACTATATGCACAGGGTAACGCCATATGGCGTCATGAAGATACCCTTGAATGAGTGACTGGCTGTATGGAGTTGTCAGGTGCAAGATGAAGAGAGCCTCGTCCGGCGGGCGAAAGAGCATGACGAGGCGGCTTTAACACAATTATATGAGGAGAACTTCGATAAGATTTATCGATATATAGTTCTCAAAATAGGAGATAGGACCGAGGCGGAGGATATGACACAGCAGGTCTTTCTGAAGGCGTTCAAAGCTATCTCCGGCTACAAGTCGAGGGGAAGCCCGTTCTCTTCCTGGCTGTTTCGCATTGCCCGCAACCAGGTGGTTGACTACTGGAGAAAGAAGTCGAAACGGGCAACGGTTCCCCTTGATGAAGCGCGGGTCGGCAGCAGCAACAGCAATCCCAGTTCCGAGGCAGAACGGAAGATGGATATTGAAAATCTGGTTGCGGCCGCCAAGCGGCTGACAAGCATGCAGAGGGAAGTGGTTTCACTCCGCTTTGCTGGCGACTTGTCGGTGGCACAGGTAGCCGGATTAATGGGCAAGAGTGAGGGAGCCATCAAGGCCTTGCAGCACAGTGCCGTGGTATCTCTGCGCAAAATGCTGGCGACAGGTTAAAGCAATGAAGAATAATAGAGAGTTTGCCAATATCTTCGACGAATGCCTGGAACGGATTCTGACCGGCGGTGAGACCGTAGAGCAATGTCTGGTCAGCTATCCGGAGCACGCCGCCGAGCTTGAGCCATTGCTGCAGACGGCACTCAACGCGAAGGAAACGCTGGAGATTGCTCCTCGCCCCGAATTTCGGGAGAGGGCCAGGTACCAGATACTCGCCGAGCTCAGAGACATAGAAGAGAGGAAGCAGCGCCGCTTCTCATTGTTTGGCTGGCAGCCGCGCTGGGCAACGGCGGCAATTGCGGTCCTGGTATTGCTTGTAGCCAGCAGTGGCACAGTAGCTGCCGCCGGGAACAGTATGCCGGACCAGCCACTGTATCCGGTGAAGCTGGCCACGGAGAGGGTGCGACTGGTATTGATCCAATCAAAGCTGGGTAAGGCCGAATACTACGCGGAACTGGTGGATAAAAGAGTCAGCGAGATAGTGAACATGGCGGAAAAAGGTAAGCTGAAGCAGATGGAAAAGACTGCCGAGCGAATGAATAACCAGTTAGTGGCTATGGCAACCCTGGTGCGTACAGAAAGGGGTGCGCCGGCTGTCCTTACCGTACCGCCGGCAGTGCCAGAAGCAGTTCCCGCACCAGCGGAGGTGACGAGAGAGGCACCGGAAACCGCCGTGGCGCCTGAGGAACCGAAACCAAGCGTGATGATGGCGCCGCCTCCTCCTGAAGACGCCACGCAAGCGCCGCCACCTACCAGGGCCGGAGAGCCGCAAAAAGGTAGGCCTTCAATAACGGCAACACCGGCTAAACCAGTGCCGGAAAAAGCGCCTGTACTGGCACCGGCACCGGCGGCTGTTCCAGGGCCAGAAGGTGAAGCGGATGAAGATGAAACGCTGGACAGACGAGCCAGGTTTAAAATAATTCTTGCCCAGAACGCCAGAAGACATCCGGAGGCCCTGCGGGCAGCTTTGCAGAGAGCGCCTGAGTTGGCCAGACCGGCTCTGCTCCGAGCGCTGGAAACGTCAAATATAGAATATGAAAAACTGCTCGAGTTCCTGGAGGAATTGGAGGAGCAGGCTGAAAAAGATGACGAAGACTAACCTGTATGTCCAATACATGACTTAATCAATAAAAGTCAGACTGAAAAAACAACCTGTATGAAAAAGTCGCCACTAACCAAATGGCGGCTTTTTCGTTATATTAATGGAGATTAAAAACAGGGAGGTAAAGGATGAAGAAAAGGTGGTTGGTGGCCATCGGTCTGGCACTGGTCGTTGCCGTGGCTGGATTGGTCGGCTGCATTCAGGAGGAAGGTGCCCTGGGTTCGATGCCATCGAGCCTGAAATTGAGCCTGAACAACCAGCAGGAAGGCATCTGGGTCAGCGGCACGGGTAAGGTTACGGCGGTTCCTGACCTTGCAGTATTGAGGCTGGGCATTGAAGCTCAGGAATCAAGCGTGTCCGCGGCTCAGGTACAGGCGACCGGGGCGATGAATGCGGTGATGTCGGCATTGAAGGATAGTGGCATCGCCGAGAAGGATGTGCAGACACAGTACTTCAATATTCACAAAGTGACCCGCTGGGATGAAAAAGAAGGGCGAGAGGTGGTCATCGGCTATCGGGTCACCAACGTGGTAACGGCCAAGGTCAGGGAGATGGATAAGGTCGGTGCCATTATTGACGCCGTGGCGGTGGCGGGAGGCGACCTCACTCGCATTGACAGCATCGGATTCACCGTCGAGGACCCATCGGCTTATTACGATGAGGCGCGAGAGAAAGCCATGGCTGATGCTGCGTCCAAAGCCGGGCAACTGGCCGAAATGGCCGGTGTTAAGCTGGGCAAGCCAACTTATATCGCGGAGAATACTCCTTCCCCATATCCGATTTACCGCGAGGACTTCTATGGGAAAGTGGCGGCAGCCCCGGCGATGGAAACTCCAATCAGCGCCGGCGAGATGGAGATCAACCTTAATGTTCAGGTCACCTACGCAATTCTGGACTAGAAAGTAAATTGACCGGGGTGAGGGGTTATTCCTCCCGTCCCTGTTTATATAGCAAAACTGAATATCAATTAACTTAAAGGAGAAAAGGGAAATGTCAAAGAAGATGAAAATTCTCATTGCCGTGCTGGTGGCCATCCTCACCTTAACGGTTAGCGGTGCAATGGCGGTGCTGGCCCAGGATGGCGAGGAGCCTGAATTAGACGAAGAGGAATTAATCGAAGAAACGAATGAACCAATGCCTGGGCTAAGGATGTTTGCTGCCGCGCTGGCATCAGATGAACTTCTTTCCAGGGTGTCCGATATCCTGGGTATCTCCGAGGAAGAGCTGAGCGATGCCTTTACGCAGGCGAAACAGGAGATGATGGCTGAGCGTTGTGAGGAAGCATTCTACGAATTCCTGGACAGGGCGGTTGCGGAAGAGCTACTCACGGAGGGAGAAGCTCAAGATATCAAGGAATGGTGGGAGCAGAAGCCGGAAGCTCTTA
>SOKS01000136.1 GCA_004375725.1 Dehalococcoidia bacterium
CTGCAAAACCCCTATTCACCGGTTCGAATCCGGTCGTCGCCTCCAATTTTTTATGCCCGGTAGGAATTGAACGAGGCTATCTTTTCCAGCGGCTCTCTATCGTGCCCGGTCTTGACCTTCTTCTTATCGTAATAGCCCAGCGCAATCAGGACGTCAATCTTTTTCTCTTTCGGAATATCGAGCACCTTCTTCACCACCGATTCTTTAAACCAGCCAATCCAGCAGGTGCCCAGACCCAGTTCCTCTGCCTGCAGGATAAAATGCTCGCCGGCGATGCCGATGTCAATGAGGTAGTACTTTGTCCCCCGGAACATGCCGCCAATACGGGCCAGGAATTTACCTTTCTCCGAGATAATGACGACGATAACCGGTGCTGTCTTGCAGAAGGTGTTGATGGAATAGATACCGTGGAACGCTTTTTCGCACAGCCTTTTCTTCAGCTCAGGGTCGTCGACGATGATGAACCGCCACGGCTGGGAATTGCAGGCTGAGGGCGCCGCCCGTGCCGCTTCCAGGCACATCATTATCTTTTCCCGTTCCACCGGGCGGTCCAGGAAACGGCGCACGCTTTTCCGTTGCTTTATCAGTTCCAGTAGAGCCATCAAAATGTATTTATGCTGGGCAAAGCCTTATTTCAGCGACTTTTCTATCCGGTCGACCTTTTCCGCAGTCAGAGGCAGCTCCGCATTCTCAAGCACTGAGGTCAGCATGAGCAGGTTCTCATTGGAGACGATGTTTTCTGTGGACGCTTCAATGCACAGCCTTTCGCCGGGCACCACGTCTCGAAGTAGATTCAGCGCATGTTCCCTGGTTGCTTTCGGCCCCATGGAATAAGCTGTCGCCAGGAAGCCTACCCAGATGACCTTATCTTTCCAGAGTTTAAGTGCTTCACCTATGGAAAGGTCGCCCATTGGCGGCGGATGCAGCGCCTCAATAATATCTAACGGAGTTTTCGCAATCAGGTCTTTGAGCACCCCCACCCTGCCGTCCATGTGACTGGCCAGCAGCTTGCCGTGTTCATGGCAAATCTTGGCCATTTTCTCGTACTCAGGCATAAAATATTTCTCGTAAAGCCTCGGATTGACCAGCACGCCGTCTATGTTGTCGCCGCACCAGATAATGTCCGCCGGCGATTTGGCACCTATCTCATACATCGGCTCACGGCTTTTGGAGATAGCCTGATACAGGTCCTCCACCAGGTCTAGATACTTAGCATGATGAATGAAAAACCTGCCCCCCTCGCTCCCCACCCAGTCGATCATCAGCGTCTGCATCGGCTGGTGCGGCTGAATGTCCATGACGATGCCTTCATCGCCCAGCCAGTTCTTGGCCTGCTCCAGAGGGTAGTAGTCGGCAATATATTCAGTATGCTCTACAATGTATTTCACCACCTGGTAATCTTCCGGCCCTTTAATAAGGCGCTCCGTTTGCCAGGGTGTTATATCATTCCAGCCACGCATCCCGTGCCATTGACCGGTGCCGGGTGCCCTCATCTCATCCTGATAAACTGTGCCCACGGGCGTGGAAAAGACGCGGTGGTACACCGTCTGCCCGTTCTTCTTCAGCCACTGCTCGGTGATGTCGACATCATGTATCCTGGTCACGTAGCTTGGCCTCGCCCAGCTAATGCCCATCCCGCGGTTGCGGCACTCCCTCTCCGCCCAGCCGATCTGCATGTGCCGCCAGTTATGGAAGAACGGCAACTTATCTGTCTGTCCCCGATGGCTGGCCTTCAAGATCCTCTCTCTACGTGTCATCTCGGCCATCCTAGTTCCTCCTCTCCTGAGAACTAACCCACTCCACGCACTTCTTGACCCCCTCCAGAGCATTGACCGCTTTATGGTCGGCGCCAATGCTGGCGGCGAATTCTTCCGTTATCGACGTGCCGCCGAGAATGACCTTTACCTTCTCTCTCATGCTATTGGCCTTCAGCGCTTCGATTACCTCGCCCATTTTGGGCATAGTGAGCGTGAGCAGCGCCGACATCCCCACAATCGACGGCTGGTGCTCCTTTATGGCGCTGATAATTTTATCAGTGGCGACATCAACGCCCAGGTCAATCACTTCAAAGCCCTGCACCCGCAGGAGACTGGTGACGATATTCTTGCCCAGGTCATGGTGGTCTCCTTCTACGGTAACGATTACCACTTTGCCCAGTTTACTGGCGCTCTCGCCTTTGATGAACGGCGTCACCACCTTTACCCCTTCCCTCATCACTTCCGCCGCCACCACGAGCTCCGACAGGAAGTACTCACCCTTTTCAAACTTGTCACCTACGATGGCCATGCCCGGAAACATGCCATTGTTAATGGCCGCATTCGGGTCGATACCGGACTCCATAGCTTCTTTAGCTGCTTTGGCTACCCCATCGAAATCCAGATTAATTATGCCCTCTTTCAATGCCGTCAGATACTTTTCTTCGCTCAATGGCTGCCTCCCGAATCGATAGAATTACGCCTATGTTAACTTCAGTTTAGCTTACTGCCAAATCAAAGCGCACTGCGGTATATCTTTTCCACATCCTCTTCGGCCAGGTCGCGCGGATTGGGGACAAAAAGGCGACTCTGCTTCATGCCGCCGGCCACG
>SOKS01000067.1 GCA_004375725.1 Dehalococcoidia bacterium
CCCGGCGTGTATCTGTTGCGCGATGCGGAAGGGACAATCCTCTACGTCGGCAAGGCGGCAAATCTCCGTCATCGCGTCAGGTCGTATTTTGGCACCGGCCAGAAGCTATCGCCAAAGCTGCTGAAAATGGTATCCAGGGTGGCTGACATTGACTTTTACGTGACATCGTCGGAGCAGGAGGCGTTGATTCTGGAGCTCAACCTCATCAAGCGTCACCACCCCCGCTACAATGTCCGGCTCAAGGATGATAAGACATTCCCTTATCTTAAGATAAACCTCAAGGAAGAATGGCCCCGGGTTCATATTACCCGAAGACTGGAGCAGGACGGCTCGCGCTATTTTGGACCGTTTGCCAGCGCCAGGTCCGTGCGCCAGACACTGAAAGTGGTCAAGGGCGTCTTTCCTTTCCGCTACTGTACCAAAAAGATTACCGGGGCCGACTCGCGGGCGTGCCTGGAATATCACATGGGCCGCTGTCTCGGACCTTGCATCGGGGCGGTGAGCCGAAAGGAGTACGCCGGGGTTGTCAAACAGGTCGTCATGTTCTTGGAAGGAAAGCAGGGCAGGGTGGCCAGGCAAATTCAGGACAAGATGAACCGGGCGGCGGCAGCGCTGGACTTTGAGAAGGCGGCGCTGTATCGTGACCAGTTGCAGGCAATAGACAGAGTTGTGGAAGGGCAGAGAATCGCCACCGCGGTTAGCGGCGAGCAGGACGTCATCGCTTTTTCCCAGGATGGAGACCAGGCGTATGTCCAGGTCTTCTTCATCCGCAACAACCAGCTGACCGGCCGGGAGAGTTTTGTGATGCAGGGCACGCAGCATGAAAAACCACGACAGATCATGACCAGCTTCATCAAGCAGTTTTACAGTTCCAGCCCGAATCTGCCGCCAAGGCTGCTTCTTCAGTATCCGGTTGAAGACACGGCGGTGCTTAAGGACTGGCTGCAGGGCAGGCGGGGAGGAAGGGTGGACATACAGGTACCACGCCGCGGCAGCAAGAAACAGCTGGTTGATATCGTTGCCGAGAACGCCAGACAGGGGTTGGAACAGCTGAAAATCAGGCAGCTCGCCACGTCGAAAGAGCTGGAGGCAGCCATCGACGAAATAGAAAAGGAACTGAACCTGACCCACCCGCCGCTGCGCATGGAAGCCTATGACATTTCAGATATTCAGGGCAGGGCGGCGGTGGGCAGCATGGTGGTCTTTGAGAAGGGGAAGTCAAAGCCGGCTCACTACCGGCGCTTCCGCATAAAAACAGTAGCTGGGGCCGATGATTATGCCATGCTCCACGAGGTTATCCACCGGAGGTTTAAACACCTGGATGGGGAAGCTTCAACGCCTGATACCTGGGCAATTGTTCCCGACCTCGTCCTGATCGATGGGGGCAAGGGGCAGCTCAATGCGGCGCTATCGGCAATGGGCGAACTGGGCATAAAATCGGTGCCGCTTGCCAGTCTGGCCAAGGAAAACGAAGAGATTTACGTGCCGCAGAAGATAAAACCGATTGTGCTTCCGCGCAGTTCTCCGGGACTTAAACTATTACAGCGACTTCGTGATGAGGCACATCGCTTTGCCCTCGGCTACCACCATAGAGTGCATAAAAAGGAGTCATTTATCTCGGTGTTTGATGGCGTACCAGGCATTGGGCCCAAGCGCAGGCGTTCCCTGCTGAAGAAATTCGGCTCGGTCCAGGCCATCCGGGAAGCATCGCTTGAAGAACTGGCGGCAACCAGTGGCATGACGGAAAAGCTGGCCATGAAGGTAAAGGAGGCGCTTTAGAATGCCGGCCAATTTACCACCGCAGTATTTCGGGGCTGAGAAAAATTTCCGGGCAGCAAAGGACCCGGCTGAAAAAATCGCGGCGCTGGAAGAGATGCTGGCGATTATGCCCAAGCACAAGGGTACGGACCACCTCCGTGCCGAGCTGAGAAGCAGAATCGCCAAGCTGACGCAGCTGGCAGGCAAGAAGAGTGGCGCCCAGCGGATGACCATGGCGATTGAGAAGGAAGGCGCCGCCCAGGTGGCCGTGGTCGGGCTGCCCAATGCCGGCAAATCACAGCTTGTGGCCAGTCTGACCAATGCCTCGCCGACCGTGGCCGACTATCCGTTTACCACTTACGCTGCCAGCCCGGCCATGATGCCCTTTGAAAACATACAGATACAGTTGATTGATACTCCTCCCCTGGTGCCCCAGATGATGGAATGGTGGCTGCCACCCATTCTGCGGCGGGCAGACGCCCTGCTCATTGTGGTTGACCTGAACGATGTTCCCCTGGAGCAGATGGCATCGATAATAGAGCAGTTACGGGAGATGAGAATCAGCCTTGACCCGGGCGAAACCGATGAGGGAATCCTGAGCCGGCAGAGGACTCTGGTGGCGGGCAACAAGGCGGACATTGCCGGCACCGAGGCTGGCTTTAGTTCGTTACAGGCCGGGTATGGTGAAAAACTTCCCATTGCTTATATCTCGGCCAGGGACGGGTTCGGTCTGGAAGAGATGAAGCGGAAGGTCTTTCAGTTGCTTGGAATTATCCGCGTGTACACCAAAACGCCAGGCCAGAAGCCGGATATGAATGACCCAATCATTCTGCCAAAGGGAAGCACGCTGGCCGATGCGGCGGAAGCGGTGCACAAGGACTTCCGTGCCAGGCTCAAATTCGCTCGATTGTGGGGGTCGGGCAAGCACGACGGCATCATGGTAAAGCGCGACCACGTCCTGCAGGATGGGGATATTATCGAGCTGCATGTATAGCCAGGAAAATAATTAACAGGAGAAAAATATGCCGACACGACCCGGCTGGTATGACCGATACTGGCGCAATCTGGATAAGGAAACTGAGGCCAGAATACGTACCACATGTCCCCGCTGCGGCAGCTCGGAAACCTACTACAATGAGCACTTCAGGACCTGGCGTTGTGGCAAGTGCGAACATATTTTTATTATCAAGGGGTTGGAGGCTAAAAACCCCTGGTGGAAACGATTATTCACCTTCTGGGGAAGGTGAATAATCGCCTCTGAAATGGGTTGTGCTTTAACAGGGCCATCTGCCTGCTTGACAGCGGCGGAACATTGATGGAAAATAACTTATATAAAAGTTGGGAAGGTGTCCTCACGCGGGAATCCTGAACCATTGGCCGTGGTGAAAGGAGAAGGTGATACGTTGGAGGCAGATAAGTCTTCCGAGGGTAAAAACAAAGAGAATGAGCGAATTGCCATCCAGAGGGCGAAAGATAGAGCTCGCACGGGCAGATGGGACCTGAATATTGCCATTTTTCTCTTTGCCGTTCTGATGATTGTTATTATCCTGCTCTTTCAGGGAGTTCCCCTTGAAATCGTGGCGCCGGTGGCCCTTTTCGGGCTGGGCATGGTCTGGCTTGTGGGGTGGAGACAGGGAAAACAGCTATTTGAGCGTTTCTGCGAGGAAGAGCTGGCCAGACTGGAATATGAGCGCACCCGGCCGGTTGGGGAATCGATAGAGGAAGCGGTGCGCAAGGCCATCCGCGAACGCCTGCGCTAGCCCCGGAGACGGCCCTTCGCCTGTTTATCCGCCGAAATCCTTTTATTCAAGCATATCTCATGTTTTTTGGGAGGAGCACAATGGAAGTACTGAATAATATCCCGATTAAGCTGGACCTTGAAGCCGTTTTGAAACGCATGCGCCTCCGCAATAGAAGAGAAAATATCGTGGGGAACGTGCGGGAAATGTTAGAGCTGGCCCGTCCTGTAGCCAAGCCCAAGGCAATTTACGAGGTTGCCTATATTGAGAATAAGAATGGGGACTCACTGGAAATCGGCGGCGTCAAATTCACCAGCCGGGTTCTCAGGGTGAATCTGGATAAAGTGGAGAGGGTGTTTCCTTTTATTGTAACCTGTGGCCGGGAACTGGACGAGGTAAATATCCCGCCCGATGATTTCATAAAAGGGTATTATTTTGACCAGATAAAGGAAACGGCGGTTGTTCTGGCCCGGCAGCAGGTTGAGAAATATTTAAAAAAGAGATATGCCCTGGGGCAGCTATCCCGAATGGCTCCAGGCGCCGCCATGAAGATTGACTGGCCGATAACCCAGCAGATGGAATTATTCTCCGTTTTTGGGGGCAGGGAGAAGGTGGAGGAACTGATAGGCGTGAGGCTTACCGATACTTTCCTGATGGTGCCGATAAAATCGGTATCCGGCATCCTCTTCCCCACCGAGGTCAGCTTTGAGAGCTGTCAGATGTGTCCGCGTGAGAACTGTATCGGCAGGCGGGTAGAATATGACCCGGAACTGGAGAAGAAATACCAGCTGGAGACAACCAAGTAATTTCCCTCAGGCAACTTTCTCTATTTCAACCAGGCAGCTATTGCAGGCGAAGGCACCCCCGGGAGAGGCCTGGTCTCTGGTGAGCACGTTGACGCAGCCGCCGTGGTCGACGCCGTCGCTGTCCGGCTCAAACCAGGCACCGGCGTCCAGGCTGGCAACCCCCGGCATAATATGCTCGGTTACTTTGGCGGTGGTGAGAAGTTGCCCGCGGTCATTGTATATTTTCACCCTGTCGCCATCGGCGATACCTCGTGACTGCGCGTCGTAGGGATTCAACCAGACCGCGTCATCGGCCAGCGCATCCAGGCGAGGGATACCGTGCCACTGCGAGTTAACCCTGGCCCTTGAGTGGGGACTCAACAGTTGCAGGGGATACTTGCTGACGATAGGGTCATCCCGGCCTTCCCAGGCTGGAATATATTTGGGGATGGGGGGGAGAAGTGGGTCCTGCCTTTCCGCCAGCTGCTGGCTGTATATCTCTAACTTGCCAGAGGGGGTGGGGAAAGGATGATGGGCCGGGTCCTCAACCTGCTCTCTGAAAGCGACCCAGGGCTGGTTCAGGGGAATGGGGTGAACTCCTTCGCGTTTGAAAGCCTCGTATTCCGGGAGGTCTGGAGTGGCCGCGGCAAATTCCCTGAGCCAGTCTTCTTCTGACCTATCGTTATAATCGGCTATTCTCAGTCGGGAGGCCAGTTCGGTGAAAATGGTCAGGTCTGATTTCGTCTGGGGCAATGGTTCTATGGCTTTGTCCATGTGGATGAAGTAAGGCCCTCCGGTCCAGGGTTGACCGATATCAATGCGCTCCAGGGCGGTGGTCACCGGGAGGATAATATCGGCAAAGCGGGCGGTGGGGGTAAGAAAAAGTTCGTGTGCCACGATGAACTCCGGTGTTTGCAGTGCCGCTACGCCTTTATTGGTATTCAGAAACTGGTTCAATAAATTGCAGCCAACGATATATAGCAGTTTAATATCACCTGGGTAGCCGCCAGGTTTCCCTTTTAACAGGGCATCATAAATATCGGTGACATGCACGAAATTGGTTGGGCTCTGCGGTACGGGCAGGGTTTTGCCGAGGTTACCCAGTGGGATGCGGCCGGTGCCGCCGGCGGCATAACCGCCCGTGACCCCGATATTGCCGGTCATGGCGGCCAGGGTGCTTGCCGCACGGTGATATTGCTCGCCGTAGGCCGTCCGCCCCGGCGCCCAGCTGGCATAAAGGGCGGCCGGTTTGAGGGTAGCGTAGTCCCGGGCCAGCTGTTTTATAGTCGAAGCGGGCACACCGGTAATACCCTCGGCCCACCGGGGTGTTTTGGGCACACCGTCTTCTTCGCCCATTACATAGTCTCTGAATTGTTCGAAGCCCACGGTACAGGTCTCGATGAAGTGATGGTCATAGAGAGCCTCATCAATCATGACATGGGCCATGGCCAGGAGCATCGCGGTGTCTGTTCCGGGCTTTATGGGTATCCACTGTTCGGCCAGCGCTTTTGCGGAAACGGTGTATCTCGGGTCAACGCAGATAATTTTCACTCCCGCTTTCTTTGCCCGGGACAGGTAGTGGATGGTGTCGGGGCCGAAGCGGGTGACCACCGGGTTCCAGCCCCACATAATGAGCAGTCTGGCATGGAGGAAATTGTCGCGGCTGGTTCCGGTGAAGGTGGTGCCAAAAGTGACCAGCGAGGAAAAAATAGCTGCTTCCAGAGACGTATTGCCCCGCCAGGTAGTGTAACCTCCGAAAAGAGAAAAAAACCGGCGACCGGCCTTCTGCACGTTATGCAGGGCACCCTGCGAGCCGGTATGGTCCATGAGAAATATGGCGCTGTTCCCGTACCGGTCTTTAACTCTCTGGAGCTCTCGCGCCACGATATCGAGCGCTTCTTCCCATGAGATTGGTTCAAATTTCCCGCTGCCTCTTTCCCCCACCCTTTGCAACGGTTGTCTGAGGCGATTTTCCGCGTATACGATTTCCTTCTGGGCCAGACCCCGGGGACAGGCTTTCAGGCCGGGCATCGGCCCTCCCCCGGTGTCGATTCTGGTAATGGCGCCTTCTTCAACATGCACTTTCAGCAGGCATCGGCCACCGCAGTCATAGTCACAGCTGGTGGTCACCACCCTGCTTCGGGAGTCTGAACGGGCGCTTTTGGCCATGGCTACATCTATTTTTTGCCTTTTATTTCCAGGCCGATGCTGAACCCTTTGCCCTGGAGTTTACCAATGCCGTGATACTGCCGGGACGGGTCTCCCAGATAGGCCAGGGGCTTTATTTTGTCCAGGTCAATCCTGCCGTCGGTGAGACAGTCGCTGGAAACGTGGACCTCCTCAATCCGGCCGACGTAGAGCGTATGGCTACCCAGTTCCAGGGAATGCAGCACACTGCATTCAATATTAACCGGGCACTGTTCAATCATCGGCGCCGTGTCCAGCTTGCCGTAAAACACGGTGAACTGGCAGTCCTTAACCTTGTCTACCTTGGCGCCGGAGGCAATGCCACAGTAGTCGGTTTCTTTTACCAGGTCGGCGGAAGGGATGTTGACGGAGAAAGTCCGGTTCTGCTCAATGCCTTTGTGGGTATGACGGCTGCCCCGTATGGCAACGGTTACCATGGGCGGTTCGGCATTGGCTATGTTACCCCACGCCACGGTCATGAAGTTTGGCCTGCCATCGACATTGGCGCCGACCAGGAGCGTGGGCATCGGATAAATTGACGTTCCGGGACCCATCTGAACTTTGGCCATATATGTACCCCCTTTAAATAATATTCACCCGGTTTTTAACGACCGGTTACGATTTGCAAATGACTGACTTTTTCGGTTAAAATATATAAGAAGGCAGGTAAAGGCCTGCCTTTCTGTTGTATGAGAAACATCAAGCGTCTTCATTATACCACACGTTTGCTTTTTACTCGCTATGCTAATTTGACATTGTTGCCGTTTGCTCAGGGCAAATTTGTAATAATTTTTTAAGTTTTTATTAAGAATTAACATTGGTATTTTAACAAGCTATTAACCTTCTGGTTCTATACTGGAAGAGGTAATAAATAATCGATGGCGATTACGGAGATGGAAGAGGCAGGGATGAGCAGAGAAAGGTTTCCTGAAACGGTTAATGGCGATTTGGAAGAGACAAATCTTCGCTTGGAACGTATTAAAGTGGGGCATCTTGATATCCACTATCTGACGGGAGGGGAAGGTGAACCTTTAATTGTCATTCACGGCGGTGGTGACAGCGGCCGTGCCTGGCTGAAAAACGCGGCTGAGCTCTCCAGGTATTATCAGGTCTACGTGCCTGACCTCCCCGGTTTCGGTCACAGCAAGGGGAGTGGTGTGGACTTCGATCTGTCTTCGTACGTCACATTCGTGGAGGACTTCTCCCGCAGTCTGGGGCTGAAGCACTTCCACCTGGCCGGGCATTCGCTGGGCGGTGGCATCGCCCTGCACTATGCCCTGGAATTCCCGCATAAAACCAGGCGGCTGGTATTGATAAGCAGCCTATGCCTGGGAAGAGAAATCGCGCTCTGGTCCAGAATTCTGTCCCTGCCCATTTTTTACCGAATCGCGAAGAAAACCGTAGTCGCTGTATTTAAAGCCACAGGATGGCTGGTCAGGAAGTTAAATCGCCCGCTGGAAAAGTTAACTCCGCCCTCCCTCTTCAGGATGAGCATAGGGAAAGGTATAATGACCGCAAAGGGGCAGACCACTGTTCTGGTGAACCGCCTTTCCGAGTTGCTTATGCCAACGCTGCTCGTCTGGGGCGACAAGGACCCGATTGTACCGGTTCGCCATGCCTACCTTGCCGCCGAGCGGATTCCCAACTGTCAGGTGCGCATTTTCCAGGATTCCGGGCACAGCGTCTACCGGCAGAGAATTCGCGAGTTTTCCGACGTGCTGGTACGATTTCTGGGCTAGAGAATTGCTTCGATGGCTGCCGCCAGTCCGCTGTGGTCAACATCCAGAGTAACGTAATCGGCGATTGACTTTACCTCATCCTCGGCATTTCCCATGGCGATGGCGAGGCCGGCCGTGGTCAGCAGCGAGATGTCATTGGTGCCATCTCCTACCGCGATAACCTCGCTGAGAGGCACTTCCAGGTGGGCGGCCAGCTTCTCCAGAGCTTTCCCCTTGGAGACGCCGGGCGCGAGGACATTGGTGAAATCGACCCCGGGGTAGGCCGGCGTTCTTGCCCGCGAGAAGTCAAGATGGCGCTCAAGCCGCCGACAGAAGTCAGCAGTTTTGACTGATTCCTCGGGACTGATGCTCACCAGGCCACCCTTGATGACTCTCTCCCGCTCCCAGACCTGGCGGAAGTCAACGATGGTCGGGTACGTGCTGAAGAAATCGCGGTGGGCTTGGGATGACCACGTCTCTCGCTCCACGAAATAGTGAGTCACGGTAAACAGTTCAAGGTCAACGCGGCACTCGTGCGCAGCATCAATCATCTGCCTCACCAGCTCTTTGCTGATTGGGCTCGCGTATATTTCTTCACTGGAATCGAGGCGGCTGACCAGCGCGCCGTCGAACGAAATGTGGTAGCTGTCCAGTGAAAGCTCCCTGATAATGCCCACGGTGGCCTGAAGGCCGCGTCCTGTGGACAGGGCGACCTGTATGCCCGCTTCGCGGGCCCGGGACAGTGCTTCCCTGTCCCTATCTGAAATTGTGCCGTATCGATTTACCAGCGTACCGTCAATATCAGTCACCAGAAGCCTGTAGGCATTATCAGTCAATCTTATCTCCTTCCAGTATTATTCAGCTGGCAGGTAGGTCAGGAGGGTCCTGGCGTTATTCAGGACAAATCCCTCCACATCATTATTGAAGTAAATATAAATCTTATCCAGTGTGTCGGCCGGTTGAGCCAGCTTCTGCGCCCGGTCAGCCGGCTTGATTTTATTCTAGCACCTCGGTGAATAGACTTCCACGCGGCTTTAATGGTA
>SOKS01000001.1 GCA_004375725.1 Dehalococcoidia bacterium
TCCACGCCGGTTATCGGGAAATCACACTGGTTGTTCTTGAAATGCATCGGGATGACCACCCCGGGCTTGAGTTGCTCGGCAACCCGGCTGGCAACGGTGGCATCAATGGTGTAAAGACCGCCCACCGGCAGCAGGAGCACATCCACGGCACCTATCGCTGCCGCCTGGTCGGCGGTCAGCCCGTGGCCGAGGTCACCGAGGTGGCATATCTTTACCCCATCGACCTCAAAGCAGAATATGGTATTGCGGCCCCGGTCCTTGCCTCCGGCGTTATCGTGGAAGGCAGAAATGCCCTTGAATTCGATTCCTTTAACCCCGGCATTGTCTTTGACCACCTGGGGATTGCCTTTTACAGCCGCAACATTGCTGTGGTCAGAGTGGTCATGGCTCACGGTAACGATGTCCGCAGACTCATTTATCTCCCGGTAGCGGAGCTTATCGTTCGGCTCATAAGGGTCGGTGATAATTCTCACACCACTGTCTGAGCTGATGAGGAACGATGCGTGTCCCAGCCATTTAATCTTCATCTTAAACTTTCTCCTTGACTTTATTTTGGTGATTCCTGAGCGAGGGAAATGACCAGATTGACCATTGTCCGCACCGGTACCCCGGTGGCTCCTTTTATCTGGTAGCCGCGCTCTTTATCCGTCAGGCTGGTGCCGGCGATATCCAGGTGTACCCAGGGGGTATCATCGACGAATTCGGCCAGAAATTTAGCCGCGGTGATGGCCCCGGCCAGCCGGCCGCCCACGTTCTTGATATCGGCCACGTCGCTCTTGTTCTGCTCGCCGTATTCGTCATACATCGGCATCTGCCAGATGAACTCGCCCGCTTCTTTGCCCGCCGCCAGAACGCTGTCCATCAGCTCCTGGTTGTTGCCGAAGGCGCCGGTGCAGATGTCACCCAGCGCGACGCGGCAGGCGCCGGTCAGCGTGGCGGCGTCAACCATTTTCCTGGCACCGTGCTTTTTGGCATAGCTCAAAGCGTCGGCCAGAATCAATCTGCCTTCGGCGTCAGTGGAGATTATCTCCATTGTCTTGCCATTCATGGCGGTAAGGACGTCCCCCGGCTTGAGTGCATTACCGTCGGGCAGGTTCTCCGTTGCCGGAATGAGCGCCATCACGTTGATTTTGGGCTTGAGCTGGGCGATGGCGGTGATGGCTGCCATGACTGCCGCGCCTCCGGCCATATCTCCCTTCATTTCCTCAAGCTTCTCGGAAGGTTTTATGGAGATGCCGCCAGAGTCAAAAGTAATAGCCTTGCCCACCAGGGCGATATCCGGTTCTTTTGCAGTGCCGCCTTTGTAGTTGAGCGCAATGAATTTCGGTGGCTGCCGGCTCCCTCTGGCGACGCCTAACAACCCGCCCATGCCCAGCTCTTTCATCTGCTCAAGGTCAAGTACGGTGATTTCCAGCCCATAATCTTGGGCAAATTTGGCGGCGGTTTCCGCCATATCGGTGGGGGTCATGTAGTTGGCGGGCTCATTGGCCATATCGCGGGCAAGGTTGGTCGCCTCGGCTGTAATCTGTCCTTTATCGGCTCCCGCTTCAAGCTGCGATTTCAAACGGTCAGCGCCCACAATAGAGACCTGTTTGATTTCACCGGGCCTGTCCTCTTCCTTGGTTATGTGCTTGCGAAAGGTGTAGGTTCCGAGCAGAGCACCTTCGGCAATGGCCTGGGCGGCATCACCGGTACTGATATTGTTGCTATTTGCCCCCTGTGGAACGGTAGCAATGGTGCTGATTTCTTTAGAGCGCAGCCAGCGGCAGGTCTCGGCCACCGCCCCGCGTACTTTGTTGATCGACAGCTCGGACTGCTTGCCCAGTCCGACCACCACCACGCGGGCGGGCGGCAGCTTGCCCAGGCTGTGCACCAGCGTTATCTCATTTGGTTTTCCCTTTATCTCGCCCTGCTTGACGAGCTGTGAGAGGGCACCATCGAGTAGCCTGTCCACGGCAGCCGTTTCCTCCTCAAGCTTTTCCATGCCTTCAAAATGGTTCACGATGATGGCATCGGCTTCAATACTGGCGATATCACCGGCAATGACCTTGATCTCCATAGTTTGAATCTCCTTTCATCGGTTTACCTCTCTGACAATCTTGTTCAGGACCGGAGCGATGTCCCGGGAAGTATCAACGGCAAAATGGTTGCGATTGATTTTCTGCACCGAGGTTCTCATCTTTTGAAAAACCGCCCAGTCAGCTTCGGAGTGGTCTTCCTCTGAAACGGTGCCTTCCGCCCGGTTTCTGAGCCGTTCCTGCACCACCTCAGGCGGTGCTTCAATGCGCACCAGTATCAACTTCGCATTCAGCTGGTAGGCAATATGGTAAAGGCGCTCGCGGTTCTTCTCCGCGAGATTGGTGGCATCGAGAACAACGGATACCCCTTTTTTCAATAGCTGCTCGATGAGGTGATGAATGGCCTGAAAAAGGCGGGCGCTTTCCACTGCGCTGTAGGCAGGCGATGAGAAAAGCGTCTTGCGCATGGCGTCGCTTTCCAGGATGATAACGGGGATTCTCTCCGCCAGCCGGCGGCAGAAATATGATTTGCCGGTTCCCGGCAGACCGCTGGCAACAATGAAAGCTGGCTTGACCACCGGCTCGGGGAGTTTATCCAGGCTTTCCAGAAGCTGCTCTGCGTCACTGATAACCTTCGTCTCGGTCACACCTTGATTATAGAATGTTTTCCACGATTGCGCCAGATGGCCGGGAGAACTCGGTGGCGATTCTGCTGGCTTTGGCGCTTATCATGAGCTTTCGCTGTAGAAGGCAACGCCGAGGAGGCCGGGTCCGGTGTGGACACCCATTACCGGGGTGAATTCGGTGATAAAGAGCTCGGAACAATTGAATTGCGAGGCAATGCGATTTCTCAGAAAGATGGCGTTATCCAGAGCATCGGCGTGCATCACGGCCGCGTGGAGCGGCTCTCCTTTCACCACATTACGCTCCATCAGCTTCAGAATGCGCTTCATGGCACTTTTGATGGTGCGCGGAAGTGCGACCGTGCGAGCATCGGCGTGGTTGAGGGTGAAAATGGGCTTTATCTGCAGAATCGTGTTGACCAGTGCCGCCGCCTGCGGCACACGCCCGCTTTTCACCAGGTAATGAAGCGTGTCCAGCGTGGCGAACAGATTTACGCGCGCCATGACATTCTCGGCTGTTTCCTTCACTTCATTCAGGTCATGCCCTTTCGCGGCTTCCCTTGCGGCAGCCAGCGCTACCAGCCCCTGCCCGGCGGCAGCAGTGGTGCCGTCAAGCACTGCTATGTTCATGTCAGGTAATGTCTTCGCCGCCATCTCTTTGGCTACCGATGCCGAGTCATACATGGCGCTGAACCTTGACGGCTCGGTGATGCAGAGAATGCCTTCGGCACTCTGGCTGGCTTTCTGGAAGGCTTCAAGGTACAGCTCGGGTGAGGAACTGGCGGTGGTCGGCGGTCTGGAAGCCTTGCGGAGCCTCGCGTAGAACTCGGCAGCGCTGATATCGATGCCGTCGCGGTATGTCTTATCCTCAAAAATAAGCTGAACCGGCACTATTTCAATATCATATCGTGCCACCTGCTCTTGAGGAATGCAGGCGGTGGTGTCAGTTACCACGGCTACTTTTTTCATTTGCCTTTCCTGGTCTGCCAGACGTGATTATCGCGGTCGAAAATTATGGCATGGTAACGCTATTCCCTCAGCCTCTTGGTCAACGATGGGGTGGAGAAAAAAGGGCATAGCGTTCCAATATTCGCCGGCTCTTCCTGAGCCACCGCTCCATGAGCGGCGGAATCAGGAAAAGGCCCCACATTACCAGGATAAGTCCAGCGAAGGTCTCCATACTGAGCCTTCCGCCCACATAATAGACCACCAGGGTCATCGTCAGCAGCCCGGAAAGGGATAATAAGGCGATGCGCAACCACCGCTGACGCAAGCGAATGAAAGCGGCTATAGTCAAGGCCAGGATAAGAAAACTCAGCGCAATCCAGGGAGCGAAATAGTTAACGCGCTCAAAAGTCTGACCGGTTATCCTGGCCCCCGGTACCAGAGTTAGAAACCAGCCAATTATAATTGGCATGGGGAGCAGCATTAAAGAAATCAACAGCCAGTCTCTTCTGGTCGTCTGAATCACGATGCAGAACAGCCACCACAGGGCAAGCAGGAAATAAAACGGGATGGTCAGCAGTGACCACTCTCTGGGCAGATAGAGGAGGATGAGCCCGAGTATGGCTACCGGGACCAGCGAGTAACCGAGCCAGGGGAAAACCCAGGCCGGCTTGCCGTGCCACCACCCGTAAATGGAGGTGCCAATGACCATGACCAGAATAACGGATAGCCAGCCAATGTGGTGCCACCAGTTAAGGGCAAACAGGGCGGAGAAAAGCAGGTGTGGCGTGGCCGCTAAAAATGCCTGCCGCCAGTTACCCTGGCTGTGAGCTTCATATATCTGCTTGGCGATTACCTTGGCGGAGCCCAGCAATCCAAGACAGGTTCTTTCCGCTTCTTCCTCGGAAAGGCCGGACTCCTTCAGCTCATCGAGCCTGTCTTCAATATGCGTCTCCAGCTCGTTGATGACCTCTTTCTCTTCAACGAGGTTTATCCTCAAGTTATCCCGGATGATTTCCAGGTAATGATTACGCGCTGTGGTCATTGCTGTACCCGTTTAATTCTCTGCTGGCTGCAATATCATATTCACCGCGTTGATGAAATCCTGCCATTGGACTCTCTCCGTGGAGAGCTTGGTGCGTCCTTTGGCCGTAATGTGGTAGTATCGCCTCGGCCGGCCGTTGGACAGCATCTGCCATTTACCAAGAATCAAGCCAGCCTTTTCCAGGCGATGAAGCGCCGGATACAATGTGCCTTCCTTGAAATTGAAGTAGCCCTGGCTCCTTTTCTCCAGCTCCTTGATAATCTGGTAGCCGTACATTGGCTGCTGCGCCAGCAAACAGAGAAGCAGGGAGTCAGAGTTGCCCTTAATAAGTTCTCGCTTTTGTACCATAATTACCTCGTATAATATAATACCTTGCTGTTCTATGTATAATTTTAATTACATAAACGCCAACTTGCAATAGATTATAAACATTCTTCTGAATTATTGCCAGATAAAAGATTGTAGGGAAGGAACGGGCTCGTATGTGGGCTGCTTTTGCTTTGTCTATTCCTGACTTTCAGTAAGTTGCACCAGCTGGCGCAGGACCTCTGCCATTTTAGCTAGCTCTTCTCCCCAGCCAGCCCAGTCGCCTTCCTTGAGGTATTCCTGTGCTTTGTCGTAGTGTTCCTGGGCGAGTTGGGCCAGTTCCGCCAGCCGGTCCGGTTTTTCTGGCGTTGACGGTGCGGTTGCGGGCAATTCTTCAGTGGGCAGGCCGGCGTAGATGGCATTCAGGCATTCGGCAAGGGTTTTTTCCATGACAATCAGGTCGCCACTGGCCACCACCACTCTTTTCAGTTCTGGCAGTTGGCCTCGCTCCGCTCGGAGGTATATTGGCTCCACGTAGAGTATTGATTCTTCAATTGGTATAACCAGTAAATTGCCGCGGATCACCGTAGACCCTTTCTGCCCCCACAGAGTGAGTTGTTCGGATATGGTGGGGTCCTGGTCAATCCTGGCCTCAATCTGCCTTGGACCATAGATCAGCTTGTCTTTGGGGAAGTTGTAGGCGATGAGTTTACCGTACTTGTCACCGTCACTGCGGGCGGCCAGCCATGTTATCATGTTGTCCTTCTGTGTGGGGGTGAAGGGGAGCATGAGCACAAATTCCTCATGCTCTTCACCGGGCAGCCTCATAATTACATAGTAAGGCTCCAGGCTGCGTTCGGCGTCAGCATACGTTTCCATGGGAATGGCCCAGACGTCCTCCTTGTTGTAAAAGACGCGCGAGTCGGTCATGTGATAGGTCTGATAAACAGAAGCCTGGAGCTGGAAGAGGTCCATAGGATAGCGCAGATGTTCCCGGAGGATTTCCGGCATTTCATCAATCGGTCGGAACAGGGCCGGGAACATAGAGGCGTAGGTATTTACTATCGCATCTTCCGGATCAATCAGGTAGAACGTAACGGTGCCATCATAGGCATTGACGACCACCTTGACGCTGTTACGGACGTAGTTAACACCACTGGCATTGGGCTGGGAATATGGATACCGGTCAGAAATCGTGTAGGCATCCTGTATCCAGTATAGCTGTCCATTATCGATGACAATGTACGGATCACTATCGAGCTTCAGGAAGGGAGCGACATTATTTACCCGCTCCTGTATATTGCGGCGATATAGAAGCTGACTATTTTCGGAAAGCTCGTCACTAATCAGGATATTAATGTCGCCCAGCTGCCAGGTAAAGGCCAGCTTGCGCAGGAATGAGTCGAGTCTGATACCGGTTTCAGCCTCATAGCGAGTATAGACATTGGTATCTCCTTTGGGATAATCGAACTCGGCAATCCCGGTGTTAACGATTACATAGTCACCCGTTTTTTCGCCAAAGTAAATTTCCGGTCTTTCAATCTCAAAGATGCCAATCGGCGGTACGTCCTTAATCAACAAGTTGGGTAGCCCCTGCTCGGTAACCTCGTTGGTGGGACTCATAGCCACACCATAACCGTGCGTGAACTGTAATCGGCGGTTCACCCAGGTCTGCGCCTGGGAGGCAAGTTTTTCGGGGGAGAGTTCTCGTGCTCCGATAAGTATCTGGCGGTAACTGCCATCAATCAGATAGCGATCAACATCAATATCGGTAAAATCGTAGTACAGTCTGATGGATTGTATCTGGTTATACGTGTCCTTGATGGGCCGGTAATCCCATAACCTGATATTGTTTATGGTGGCGCTGTTCTGAAGAATGTCCTCTTCACTTGGGGCAAGTTCAATGGGAATATCCCTTACCTCAATGCGGTCAAGACCGAAGGCCAGGCGAGTGAACTGAATATTATTCTTGATATAAAATTTTTCTCGTGCCAGCTCATTTGGTTCCACTTCGAATCTCTGCACTATGGTTGGATAAATACTGCCAAGAATGATGGTGATAGTTACCCACAGAGCAATCGGTCCATAAAGCCAGCGCCGGCCACGCCGGAAGATGCCGATTGTCATCAGCAAACCGGATATTATGGTGATGGCAACGAGGAGTCGCCATGCCAGCAACTGAGCGTGAGCATCGGTATAACCGGCACCAAAAATAACGCCACGCTCCGAATAGAGCAGGTCGAAAATTTTCAACCGATAGCTCCAGGCGATGAGAAAGAAAATGACGGTGCCAAGTGCCAAGAGGTGTCCTTTCATCCAACGGGTAAAGCCGGTACGATTAAAACCAATGTTTAAAAAGTATACAGTCCCGGTGAAGAGCAGAATTAGTACTGCCGCCCAGGCCAGCCATCCCTGAATGAAATGGTAGAGTGGCAGGTGGAAAATATAGAATCCCACATCCCTTTCCAGCAGTGGCTCAATGACGTTAAAATCGGTGGCGTGGGCAAAGCGCAGCACCATTTCCCAGTGGCCGGAAGTAACGAGGCCGAAAATGAAGCTGATAAAGGCGGCCACGGCGAGGATGCCAATGTCAATGGCCCGGCGCAACACTGGTAAGCCCTGACCGATAAGTATATTGCCTCCAGTAGGCGGCGATAGCCGCCGTGCCAGGAAGAGATTTATTAGAAGCAGGGCTAGAAAAACAAAAGCACCCACGAAAAAGAGCCAGACTTTGGTGGTCAGTATGGTCATGTAGACGCTGCTGAATCCCAGGCTGTCAAACCAGAGCCACTCGGTGTAGATACCTTTGCTGATGCTGGCAAAGATAAACAGAGCAATGAGCGCCCCAATGGCAATTAGCCATCTTTTGGTCTGGTGGGGCTTGATCGTGCTTCTCTGGGGCTGGTTCGAGCCGGAACTGACCTTCCCCCATATTTTATCCAGCTCATCGAAGTAGCTCATGGTTTCAGCTTCCAGAAACTGGTCAGTTGACTGAATTCAATCATACCGCTTTCGGCAATGTTTTCAATTTCAATACCGGCTTCAACCGCTGCCGCTACCGGGTTCAGACCACCGAGCAATACCATGCCTACGCGGTTCAGACCAATGGCAATCTGGCAGATGGGCTCGCTGGTGTTTCCCAGCGCGTAGATACCATGAATTCCCGCTTCCTTAAGTAAGTCCACGGCTTCCTGGGCTACTGACCTTGCTGGAGCTGGTATTTCGCGGAAGTTGGCCAGTATTTTGCCGTGGCCGGTCTTGGCGGCTTCACTAACCGCGGTCATTTTAGCCCGGATATACTGCTCGGACGGGTCCAGTGAGGTGCCGGCGTAGTTGATGATGGCTACAAAGCGCCTTGGTTTGGAGTCTCTTATTTCAAGCACACCGCCAAACTTCGATTCGGTGGGAATACCCGCTTTCAGCAGGACGCCGTTGATAACCACGCTGCAAACCGTAGCCAGCCCGATCTTCCCTCTGGGAATAACCACCGAACCCAGTTTTTCTCCTTCGGAAGCAGTAGCGACAAGGTCGCTGACACCAAGTCCGGCACGGAATGCTTCACTCATGGCAGCCACTGCTTCCTTGAAATCGGTTTGGTCAATGATCGAGGTATTTATGGGTATCTGTCCGGTGCGGGTTTTCGGATCAAATGTGGTGTGGAATGCGAGCAGCTCAAGTTTTTCGTGGATGAAGCCGACCTGCTCCGGGGCCAGCGCCATCTTGAGTTCTTCACCGCCGCGTTCGGTCAGCATCCGGCCATCATGACCCATTGGCTGCGTGTGGCCACGCTCATCGGTTATCCTGAGGTGATACCTGACCGCCCTTTCGCTCAGGAAAATGCCATGTCGCTCCAGTTCCCGGGCGATGTGAATTGACCCGAGCGACTCCGTAGACTCGCTCAAGACCTTGAGGATGGCGATTATTTTTCTTTCCGTCTCAAAACTTGCTACCTGTACCATGGCGGCTCCCTTTTGTCAGATAGGCTCTTGCTATTATAACATTAACCTGGGGAAAGCTAAATGACATGTTTTTCGCCGTTCTGCGAGCGCCCGTCGGAAAAACAAGGAGTACAGGTTTTCCGTGGCCACCGTTGTGACCACACTACCCTTTAACTGGTAAGCAACTAAAAGTAAACGAAATGGCTTTTTCTTGGGGCCATGCCAATGCGCAAGCGGCGCATGCCCATCTCTTCCCTCCATGGACAGCGAAGAAGGCGGACTCACAGAATTGGCAGGTATCTTTTCAGCTCGTACTCGGTAACCTGTATCCGGTACTGGT
>SOKS01000113.1 GCA_004375725.1 Dehalococcoidia bacterium
ACTTCCGGGCCAATACAGTCCGGGGCTATGGAGACTCGCCGCCCGAGCATCTTAGATAGACGTTGGGCAACCACGCCCAATCTCAGGCCTGCCACCACTTTTCCCCTGGGGCGACCCAGGTGAGACATCAATATGACCTTCGCTCCCTGCTCAATCAGATACCTGATTGTCGGCAGAGCGGCACGAACGCGATTATCATCGGTTATCTCTCCCGTTTTTTCATCCAGAGGCACATTAAAGTCAACGCGAACCAGCACTCGCTTGCCTCTGACCTCTATATCCTTCACCGTCATTTTATTCACCGGTTGCACCTCACCATGTTCACGCCTGTACCATGACACCATCGACACCCAACAGGAGAATAATAATGCTCTATCAAGGAAATCAAACTACCTTACTTCCACCGCCACGTTCAACATCCAGTATAGCTAGCGCACCGGCTTTATTTCGCCTTCCCTGGCCGACCGCTCACTTGCTTTATTACCGGGAAACAGGGATAAAACCTGCCGGGCTATTCCTTTTGCATCCAGACCATACTTGGCTCGAAGGGCAGCCTGAGACCCTTGCTCGACAAACTCATCCGGGATGCCGATGATTTTTGCCGGTATCTTCCCGAGGCCCAAATCCTGCAGCAATCTGGCCACGCTGCTACCAAAGCCACCGCTCAAGGTGTTCTCCTCGACGGTAACCAGGCGCGGGATACGATGTACCAGACTGGTAATCAACTCAACGTCAAGTGGCTTGACAAAGCGCGCGTTTATGACGGCTGCCTTTATCCCGCTTGCTGCCAGTTCATGTGCTGCCTCAAGAGCCGGTGCCACGGTGACACCGACGGCCAGAATGGCGACATCTCTTCCTTCGCGCATCACTTCCCATTTGCCCACCGGTATTTTATGCAAAATTGTATCCAGCGGCACCCCCAGCCCCGGGCCACGAGGATAGCGTATGGCCATGGCCTGCCCTGAGTTCACTGCCGTATAGAGCAGGTGCTGCAATTCATTTTCATCTCTTGGCGCCGCGATACTCAGATTGGGAATAAGCGTCAGGTAAGAGAGGTCAAACGTTCCCTGGTGTGTTTTACCGTCGTCCCCGACGATGCCACCACGGTCTATAGCGAAAACTACGGGCAGGTTCTGAAGGCAGACATCATGCACGATCTGGTCAAAGGCACGCTGCAAGAAGGTGGAGTAAATGGCGACAATCGGAATAAAGCCCTGGGCGGCCAGCCCGGCGGCAAAAGTAACCGCGTGCTGCTCACAGATGCCGACATCAAAGACACGCTGCGGGAATTCGGCAGCCACAATGCTCAGGCAATTGCCCTCCGGCATGGCTGGAGTTATGGTCACTATTCTGGGATCATCACGGGTCAGGCGAAGCGCCGTCTGCGCAAATACTTCACTGTACGTGGGTATATTCTGATTACTGACACGCCTGGCAGGTACACCGTGAAAGTAAACCGCGTTATTCTCAGCGGGGCGATAGCCCTTGCCCTTGGTGGTTAAAACGTGAATAAACGTTGGTTTCTGATGGTATTCTCTGGCCTGGCGTAGCGCGTTTTCAAGCTCCGTAGCGTCATGTCCATCAATGGGCCCAATATAGGCAAAGCCCAACTCCTCCCACATCATCGTCGGCAGTAGCAACCCTTTGAACCCACCTCTGGCCCGCCGTCCTACCTCCCATACCATATCTCCGAGGGGCAGGGCTTGAAGTATCTTGCGGCTCTCTTCTTTAGCCCAGCGGTAGCGCGGGTCAAAACGCACTTTATTAAATATCTTAGCCAGGCTGCCCACCGTTGGTGAAATCGACATGCCGTTATCATTGAGAATCACGATTAATCTTGAGCCTAAATGCCCGGCATGATTGAGTGCCTCAAGAGCCATACCACCGGTTATCGCTCCGTCACCAATGACCGCCGCTACATTGTAGTCATCACCCTGAAGGTCACGGGCGATTGCCATCCCCAGTGCCGCTGAAATCGATGTGCTGGCATGACCGGTCCCAAATGGGTCATGCGGGCTCTCTTCAGGGTTGGTGAAACCGGAAAGGCCCCCATACTGACGTAGTGAAGCGAAATCCTTTTTCCTTCCGGTGAGGAGTTTATGAACGTAACTCTGGTGACCAACGTCCCAGATGATCTTATCCCTTGGGCTGTCAAATACCCGGTGCAAAGCGATGGTAAGCTCAACCACGCCCAGGTTGGAAGCAAGGTGACCACCGGTAACGGTAATGGTGTCAACCAGCTTCTGCCTGAGTTCACTGGCAAGCTGTTTGAGCTCACGCTTGCTCAGCTTCTTTAAATCGGCAGGATGGTCAACCTGATCGAGCAATCGAGTCATCTTTCGTCATTCGTATCGATAGCTTTAATTATCTCATACTAACAATGCTTGGAAGCTATTGTCAAGAAAGGGAATCCAGCCCACAATCCTTGACCCCCTTTTCCTTTCATGCTACATTTGAATAGTGATAAAGCGTCCCTGTAGCTCAGTTGGACAGAGCGGCTGCCTTCTAAGCAGCGGGTCGTGGGTTCGAATCCCGCCAGGGACGCCATA
>SOKS01000068.1 GCA_004375725.1 Dehalococcoidia bacterium
CCTGTCTTATCAGGAGGAAGCGGCGGTCTTCTCAATTCTGATAGCGCAGACCTTGAACTCCGGTATCTTGGCCACTGGGTCCAGTGCCGGTATGGTCAGCTGATTGGTGGGACTCTCGGCGAAATGGAAGGTCATGAAGACAACGCCAACCGGGGAAACCTCGGTGATTTTGGCCCGGGCGGTGACTTCGCCACGCCGGGAAACCACCCGCACCGTATCACCGTCAGCAATGCTGAAGGCGGCGGCGTCCCTGGGGTTTATTTCCGCCAGTTCCTCGCTGTGAAAAGCGTTAAGCCCTTTGACCTTCCGGCTCATGGTGCCGGTGTGGTAATGGAACAGACTGCGGCCGGTGGTCAGCACCAGTGGGTAGTCTTCATCAGGGGGTTCGGCTGACGGCCGGTACTCAAGCGGCACGAAATGCCCCTTGCCGCGGGTAAATATCTCGGTGTGGAGAATGGCCGTTCCCGTATGCTCTTCGGTGGGGCAGGGCCATTGCAATCCTCCCTTTTCCAGACGACGGTAGGAAATGCCTCCATAGCTTGGTGTCAGCCGGGCGATCTCATCCATAATCTGGGACGGGTTGGTGAAATCAAAGCCGTTGCTGCCCATTCGCTGTCCGACCTGCCCGATAATCCACCAGTCCGTCCGGGCATTGCCAACCGGTTCAACCGCCTTTCTTACCCGCTGCACCCTTCGCTCCGTGTTGGTGAAGGTGCCTTCTTTCTCGGCGAAAGTCGTCGAAGGCAGGACAATATGCGCCAGCCGGGTGGTTTCGGTGGGGAAACAATCCTGCACAATGAGCAGTTCCAGGCGCTGCAACGCTTGAATAGCGTGTTTGGCTTCCGGCTCCGTCAGCACCGGATTCTCACCCATGATATACATCGCTTTGATTTGACCGTTGTAGGCGGCCTCAAACATATCGGTGAGGGTAAGTCCGGCTCTGGTTGGAGGCAGCGAGCAACTCCAGCCCGCCTCAAATTTTCCCTTTACCGGTTCGCTGGTCACCGCCTGGTAGCCGGGGTAGACATTGGGCAGCGCCCCCATATCGCAGGCGCCCTGGACGTTGTTCTGGCCGCGCAGCGGATTGACGCCGCTCCCTGGTTTACCTATATTCCCCGTGAGCATGGCCAGGTTGGCCACGGCAATGACATTATCGGTGCCGTGGGAATGCTGGGTAATGCCCATAGCATAGAAGAGTGCCGCGGGGCTATGGGTGGCGTACATTCTGGCTGCCTGAATTATTTTGTCTTTCGGCACGCCGGTAATCTTTGCCACGGTATCCAGGTCAAAATATGGCAGCGATTCTTTGAAAGCATCCAGATTCTCGCAGCGCTCGTTGATGAAGCCTTCATTCAGCAGACCCTCATCGACGATTACCCGGCACATGCCCATGAGCAGGGCAACGTCGCTGCCGGGATGGTGCTGCAGGTAGATATCGGCGTGGCGTACCAGCTCGATTTCTCTTGGGTTGGCCACAATGAGCTTTGCGCCATGGCGCACCGTCTTCTTGATTTCAAAGCCAATTACCGGGTGGGCTTCGGTGGTGTTGGTGCCGATGGCGAAAATACAAGCGGCGTCTTTGATATCACCAATGGAGTTGGTCATGGCCCCGCTCCCGAAAGTGGTGACCAGACCGGCCACCGTGGGGGAATGTCAGAGGCGGGCACAGTGGTCGATATTATGTGTACCGATGACCGCCCGCCCCAGCTTCTGGAGAAGGTAGTTTTCCTCGTTGGTACACTTGGCCGATGAAATAATGGCTACCTCTTCCGGCTTGTACCGGCCCAGCCCCGCTGCCACCGCGTCGAGCGCCTCGTCCCAGGTGGCTTCACGGAGCTCTCCGTTTTGCCTGATGAGGGGGTTGCTCAGGCGGTCAGGGTGGTGAATAAATTCCGTGATGCCAAAGCGGCCCTTGACGCAGAGTTGGCCACGGTTTACTTCATTATCTCTATCCCCGCGGACGCATATGACCCGGCCATCTTTCACCCCGAGGTACATCTGGCAGCCAACACCGCAGTAAGGGCAGGTGGTCTTCACCTCATGGGCTGGCGGTACCGCCATTTTCGGCATCAGGGCACCCACCGGGCAGCGTACCATGCATTCGCCGCAGGACTTGCAGATTGACTCAAACAGAGAGTTGCTGCCAACAGGATTGACCTGCTCACGGTCTCCATTACGGCCTATCTCGATGGCGCCCACCACGGTAACTTCATTACAGGTGCGAACGCACTTCTTACAGAGGATGCAATAATTGCGGTCTATCTTGAAAAAGGGGTTGCTGTAATCGACCGGACGCTCTCTGTTTTTGGGGCGAATGGGTAGCTCGGTCACACCCAGGTAGTCGACCACCTTCTGTAAATCACACTGGCCGTTCTTGGGACAGAGCACACAGCGGTCGGTTACGGAAACATTGCGTAAACAGATATCGTAGGGCTGGCACCGTTCCTTGCGGTCGCAGATGAGGCACTCGCTGGGGTGCTCGGCGAGGATTGGTTCCAGAGCGGCGCGGCGGGCTTCATGCAACGGCGCGGTATTGGTTTGTACCACCATTCCTTCGGTGACGGGCGTGGTGCAGGCGGTAACGAAATCTGGCATGCCTGCGATTTCCACCACGCAGAGGCGGCAATCACCGGTTGGCTCCAGGTCAGGGTCATGACACAGATTGGGGACATATATCCCCGCCGCCAGGATTGCCTCGAGCAGGAGGGTATCCTTGCTGGCCCTGATTTCTCTCCCGTCGATGGTTATCCTGATCTCATCCATCACTTTAAAGCAACTTTTTCCCGCCTATATTTGCTTTTACTCGGCTTGGGGGGTAATGGCGGTGGGGTAATGATGCAGCGCACGGCGCACTGCAGGCAGCGCTTGCCTTCTTTCGCCGCCGCTTCATCGCCGAGGCCAAGCTCAACTTCCTCGAAGTTATCAATTCTCTTCCCCACCGGCAGTGCCGGCATAGGCGGCCGCGTCCACTCGAAAAAGCCGTCATCTTTGCCCACGCAGGGGCTGAGCTCACTCGGCGGCGCCAGGACTTCGCTGATATCTCCCGTGCCGCCCAGATATTTATCAATAGAAACGGCTGCTTTACGGCCGGCAGCGATGGCCTCAATCACCGAAGCCGGGCCGCTGACGGCATCGCCACCCGCCCAGACACCCTTGGTGCTGCTGGCCATAGTCTCTGCACTGGTCTGAATGGTGTTGCCCCTGCCCAGCTTGAGGTTGAAACCGCCTGGGATATCCGGCGTCTGACCGATGGCAGCAATAATGGAGTCGAACTCGGTGGCGAACTCACTGTCCCTGATGGGAACCGGTCGACGGCGCCCGCTGGCGTCGGGTTCACCGAGTTCCATGCGGGTGCACATTAAATTTAAAACATTGCCTGCCCGGTCAATGCGCACCGGGGCGGCGAGGAACATTATTTCTATTTCTTCTTCCAGGGCGGCCTCGACCTCCTCCGGGCTGGCGGGCATCTCTGCCCGTGTGCGGCGGTAAACAATGGTTACCTTCCTGGCGCCAGTGCGGAGAGAGACCCGTGCCGCGTCAATGGCGACATTTCCGCCCCCGATTACCGCAACCCTGGCACCGGTGTCTATCTTCCGGCCCAGGTTAATCTCTCTCAGGAATGTAGCACCATCGAAAACGCCCCGGGCATCTTCCCCTTCCACGCCCATCTTCATGCCCTGGTGTGCCCCCGGCGCAGCGAAGACGGCATCATAGCCCTGGGTAAACAGGTCATCGATGGAATCTATTCTGGTATTTAACTTAATCTCAACGCCGGCTTTTCTTATAATGTCAATTTCGGCGTTGAGCTTTTCCGTCGGCAGGCGGTAGTCGGGGATGCCAACGCGCATCATACCGCCGGGCTCAGGAAGGGCCTCGAAAACGGTAACGGCGTGTCCCTGCTTGGCCAGGTAGTAGCCGGCGGTAAGTCCCGCCGGTCCCGAGCCGATGATGGCCACCTTTTTCCCGGTCGGCGGCGTTTTTTTGGCCAGTTTCAGCCACTGGCCATCGTCGCGCTCTGCGGCGGCCCATTTCAGGAATTTTATTGATATTGGCTCGTTCAGGGCCTCGCGGCGGCAGGCCTGTTCACAGGGGTGGATGCAGACCCTTCCCAGGGCGCCGGGGAAGGGAACGCGCTCCCTGATGACGGCCAGCGCCTCGGCAAATCGCCCCTCACCGCAGAGACGTACATAGCGGGGGACATCAATATGGGCGGGGCAGGCGTAGCTGCACGGATTGGTCAGCTCCTCGTGGTTTATCTCCGGCCGCCATTTGGCCACTTTGTCAATCAGTGCCCCGGTGGGGCAGACTTCAACGCAGGCGGAGCAGTATTTACACCCGGAATCGATAAGCGATTTTCCATCCGATGGTTCCGGCCAGCGGTCGCTATCATGGTCGACCATCTTGATGGCCTCGATGCCACGTATCTCCTTGCAGGCGTTCACGCACCGTGAGCAGCTTATGCACAGGTTATAGTCTCTTTCGAAAAGAGGGTTGTCGCGGTCAATTGGTAAACCACGGTACTGCCAGGTAAGCTCTTCTCCCTCCAGCCCTATGTAATCGACTACCTGCTGCAGCTCACACTGGCCGTTGTAGGGGCAGAGGACGCAGCGCTGGGTCACCGCCACGTTGCGCAGACAGATATCATACGGTCCGCAGCGGTCGCGCCGTTCGCAGATAAGGCATTCACAGGGATGATGAGCGAGGAGTTTTTTCAGCGCGTCCGTCCGCTCCTCTCTGAGCAGAGGCGTATCCGTATGTGCCACCATGCCTTCGATAACTTTGGTGTTGCAGGCGGTGACGGGTGCCTCCGCATCTTCTAGTTCCACCAGGCACAGTCGGCAGGAGCCATCAGGGGTGAGCATGGGATGCGCGCAGATGGCCGGAATGTAAATGTCTGCCGATATCGCCGCCTCCAGGATAGATGTCTCCTCGCTGGCTTCGATTTTCTGGCCATCAATGGTCAGTCTAATCATTCCCATGATACACCTCGTAAAGCTCCGTTATCAGTTTTTCAGCGCTGCTATTTATTTTTAACCTCGATTTCGGTCCGGGTTGTTATTTCCAGATTTAAGCAGTTTCACCAGTCGCCAACTGGTGCTCTGGCAGAGAATAATAATATCTTCGTTTGGCAGGTAATCGGTGATGGTGCGGTCGAACATGATGGTGCCTTCGGGAGGAAATTCGGCATCGCCTTTCCAGAGCACCATGGTTAACGGCACCATATTTAAAGCGTGAATGGTCACCGAGACGTCGCCGTAATCCGCTTTACGTCCGCCGACCGACTCTGCCATCTCCAGCAATCGCTCCGGTTCATGTCCGAAGCAGGTGACCAGCGGTTTTATGGCTCGATTATAAAAGGTCGGGAAATAGCCGGCGGCATCAGCCAGCTCCTTGAATGAGATGAGCTCACCGGAGAGCGGTGTGCCCTTTGCCTGCGTAACGTAGTGAAGCAGCAGTATTTTGTCTACCAGTGATACGCCCTCTTCACTGTCCTGGCGAGATACGCTGGCGTCCGGATACGTTATGAGGTATGTCTGGTTCAGGAAGTCAAGGGATATCGTTTTCTCTGATTTAAGAAATCTGGCACCGCATCGGTGGCACTGTGGCTCAATATCTTCGATTTCCGCCAGCCGTTCCACAGCCAGGCGAAAAGCCAGCTCATATCCGTAGCCGTCATTCTGCTTGATGGGTAACGTCAATGCCTTGCCTTCATTCATCTGGTTCCGTATCAGGTCTAAGCGGCGACTTCTCCCATGGATGTTACGTCACCAGAGTTTATATTTCCAGCCAGGAGTGGGAGTAGAGCGATTTACCGGTCAGTACCCTGACTGTCTTGGCGTACTTGGCTTCCTCCTCGGATAGAGATGAATAATCGGGCGTCTCACCGTCCATTATCCGGTGTACCAGGCTCAATATTTCTGGTCTCTTCCCCCTCACAATCTGTATCAGGTCGGTATCAAAGGCGTCCACGATTGCCGAGTGCAGGCCATGCTTCATCAGCATCATGAGATAGGTGCGGTTCAGCCATGGCCGGAGGTTGGTCGGTGTGCCGTTGGAAATGTTGGATAAACCAACCACCGATTTACAACCCGGCGCAATCTCCCCGAGCATGGCCATAAACTCGACGAGTGCTGTGACCTGGTTTATTTCTACCGATAAAGGGCTGGCAATCGGGTCAATCCAGAGTTTTTCATTGGCAATGCCGATTTCATTGGCCTTGTAAACAAAGTCGACAGCGTTCATAGCCCTTTCGTTGGCATCTCGCGGCATACCCTCGGCGCCCCAGAGCAGGGCGATGACATCGGCGTCGTATTTCTTAGCGAGCTCCAGGCCGGGTCCTATCCGGTCCGGCTGCAGGGAAACGGAGTTGATAAGGGGTGTTTTCCGGGTTGTCTGGAGGCCGGCTTCCGTGGCCGCGAGGTTGGTGGTGTCCAGTGACAGCGGTAAATCGGTGACTTCCTGCACGGTGTTGACCACCCAGGGCATCAGCTCGCTACCGGTCTTTCTGGCCGGACCAATGTTGAGGTCAAGGTAATCCACGCCGGACCCGGTTTCAGCCTTGGCGAGGTCCTGGATTGGCTTGGGGTTTCTATCCTTGAGTGCCGGGCCAATGGTCTGAGACATCATGTTGATGTTTTCGCCTATGAGTATCATTATATCCTCCTTTATGGAGTCCATGCTTTCACGAAGGCCGGGATGTGGGCGCCTTCCCTTGGCCCGACCAGTATCTCCCAGCCGGGCAGTTCTTCTTCCAGACCGCCACTTTCCACCGCCGCATATCCCGGAATAATCAATTTCTGGTGTTTTACCTTGTCCATAATGCCACTCTTCTTGACAAAGGGGCCGATGATATCAGCGCTGAACTTGCCGGCGGCCCAGGCGGTCATCACCGAGAGACCCTCCGTGTCCTTCACCAGCAGCCAGCTGGGAACACGGCTGGTTTCCAGGTAGCCCGAGATCAGGAAGTAGGTCAGTGAAAAATTGGTCGTAATCAGCACCGGTGCACTATCACCGGGACTGCCAATTTCGTAGATACCTTCCTTCGTCGCCAGCGGCCGCTGCGGGTCGGTGAAGATGTTCATCCTTTCCACGAGCAACGGGAACAGGCTTTCGCCGTAGAAATCAGACAGCACGATTATGCCACCGTATTTGGCGACAAACATGGAGGCAATCAGCGCTTCTTTCATCGGGTCGTCGGTCATCTCGCAGGGGAAGGTGATGGTGGGAAATCCGAGCGGGCGGAACTTCTTGTTCAGCGCGGCGCTGCGGATGATTATCTGGTCCTCAAGCGCCTGGCGTGAAGTCCTGGAGCCGGAGTCGATAACTATATTCTTCAGTCCCGCCTGGGTCAGTTTGTCACTCAGTGCCACTACTTCTTCCAGGCCCGAGCCTTTTACCGCCACCGGGCAGGAACTTTCCTTGGCCAGCGCCGCGACTTTATCAACGTTATCTTTGGTAGCGGCGTAAATGAGTGGCTTGCGGTCGGCACAGGCTTTCAGTCCGGCGGCCAGGACATCGGGGTTATCGCTCATCAGGATGATGCCGCCATCGCTGTTCTGCGCCACCTTGCCCACCACGCTCTCGAACTTCTGGGGCTCGCCGGATTCGCTCTTTACTGCCACCAGCTCGGGACGGAGCGTGAGGCCGACTCTTTCATACTGGAGCGTCTTGCATTTCTCCAGTCTGGCGTTGACCTCGGCATCATCCATGGTGTCCTTGATGAGGATGGCGATGCCGGGCGGGTTCTCAAATCTTTTTTCGTGACGGAACATGACTGTCTCGCCGCCAATCTTCACTGCCCGGTCGCCGACACCGATGGTAACCGGTAAAATAGGCGGCGCTGAGGCCTCGGACAGCTTCTCCTTTGATTCCTCAGAAACGTGGGGACAGGCGCTCAGTTCTACCTTGCCCGAGGCCAGTTGCATGGCGAAAGCCAGACAGGTGGGAACGCCACAGTCGCCACAGTTCGTCTTGGGCAGCAATTTAAAAATCTCAATTCCAGTCGGTGGCATGGCAACTCTCCTTTCTTAGCCCAGTATCGGGTCCATGGTCAGGGCTGGATGTCCTTTCTCCTCAAGGAAGGGGAGGATTTCTTCCTCGCTGGTGCCGATGGTCTCATCGGCAACCTTGTCCAGCAGGTCCGGTACTCCCAGTTCCTCGGCACGTGCTTTGAATCGGTCGGCAATTTCTTCCTTCAGTGACTTGGGCATCCAGACTATTCTCAACAAACCGCCGTCTCCGATGATGAATTTCTTCTGGGTGGTGTTGTATTTACCGTGTCCGACAAATCCCGGCGTGCTGATACCGCCACCGATGGTGCCGGCCAGGGTAGTGAACTTCATGCCGCAGGGCGTATCACTGCTGTACTCGCGGTTTACTGTCATTACGCCATTGCAGAGCGGCAGAACGGCGGCGATACACTCGCAGCAGCCGCAGGTGGTCATCGGGTCATTGATGATGCTGTAGAAGTTATAGTGGTCTATCTTCCCGCGGGAGGCCTTGGTGATGAACTCGTTAACTCCCTTCCACTGCCCGAGCTTGGTGTCAATCATCTCGCCCTTTTCCACGGGCTGGTTGGGGCCGGTAGGGCTGATTTCAAAGGCAGCCTTGCAGTCCATCCAGTTATAGGAGCCGCACAGGCCGGTCCTCTCCGGGCTGATGACACAGACATGGCTCGGGGCAAAGGACTGACACAGCGTGCAGGAGTAATAGATGTCGGTAGTCTCGTCGGTCATGCCTTCAATGCGGACATCGCGGGTGGTATAGACCTCCTTGGCCTTCTCCGCGGTCTCCTTTACCTTGGCTTCTTCGGTATAGAGCTTGACCTGTAACTTGTCGAAGATACGGCCGAAGTCCTGGTGGAGCTTGGCGTGAAGGAGGGTACCGATGTGGGAAAGTTTAAATCCTTTTTCCACCGCCTGCTTGCTGACGCGGAGCCAGGCGATGTCCCTCTGCCCGATGTGCATCAGGCCCTG
>SOKS01000144.1 GCA_004375725.1 Dehalococcoidia bacterium
GCGCCTGCACCAGAGGGATAACATGCTAGAAAAATTGGCCGATTTTTTCGCCTCCTTGTTTGACAACACTAATTTTACGTTTCCGTACATAGACTACGCGAATTTGTTTCAAATAGATCCGTGGCTAATTGTCATAATTGCCATTGCTATTGCTGCTTTCCTTGTCATCACAATTGTTTTGGTAATTCGAGCCCACCGCCGCCAGGTATCTGCTGGTAGGGAAGATTTGATAGGCAGGACTGCCGAAGTAAAGACAGCCCTGAATCCCAAGGGGACAGTCCTCATTGAGGGTGAACTCTGGATGGCGATACCAGAGGACTGCCAGGCGGAACCCGGGGACGAAGTGGTCATAACTAAGGTTGACCGCCTAACAGTATGGGTAACTAAAAGTAACTAGGTAAACATACGAACCAGAGAATACCGTCACTGACCGGGTTGCAGCTACTCCTTATTAAATACCCCACGAACCCCACGCCGCGAAACGGAGCCCGCTAAAATCTTCTTAAGTACTATACTCGCCGCGTGCTAAAATAAAAAAGCAGGGTTTCTTCTCTCTCACCCTGCTTTTGAGTTTAAGCTGCAAAATTATTCGTATATTTTGCCGGTCAGGCTTCCTCCTTGATACTCTGCCTTATATTGCGCTTGATTACGTCTACAACGCCGAGATCATCATAACGCGCTTGCATAGTCTGGATAGTCCGGAGCACTTTCTGTGTTATATCGACCTGAGCGCGCTCCAGTTCCTCAAGTCGTTTCCCGATGTCGTTTAGTACCGGCTGCAGCCAGCCCGAAGCGGCGTAAAACTGCTGCGCTTCATCGATGTCTTCGGTCAGGCTTTCGACCTTCTGTTCCAGCTCGACCAGTTGTTGCTCTTTCTGCCGGAGCAACTCGGCCAGTTCCGATTTCTTGGCTTCGCTCGCTTCCAGCTTGCTGCGGGCAGCGCTGATGGCCATTTTGGCTTGCTTGTTTTCTTTCTCCAGCTCGAAATGCGCGGTTTGCAGGCAATTGTTACAGTAAAGGGATGCTCCTTTGTCCAGTTCCGTACCACACTGAGAGCAGGCAAGAGGCTGAACTTTGGCCGGTTTGCTGGCGCGGCATTCCTTGCAACGGGAGGGCAGGTTGAAACCCTTTAAATCGTAGAACTCCTGCTCAGCCTTGGTCAGGATGAATCCATTGCCGCACTGACGGCATTTTAACTGGATATCAGCTTCCTTCACCAATTAAGCCCTCCTTTATATCAGCTCCCCTGGTTACAAACCAAGCTGACATTTCGGGCACCAACATTTTTCGTTCTTCGTTCAGTAATCCATAATATAACATAAAAAAATCATTTTTGCACTACTTATATCTAAATATTTTTAAAATTTTTTTAATGCCTTTTTATGAAATACGGGAAGAATGAACCGTTATGACATATACTCAATTGCCGAATCGCCATTAAATGATTCTAGCTGACAGCATGCTCCCGAACGTAATCCATGTCCAGTGTCACTCCAAGTCCGGCCCGCTCCGGAATATCAAGATAACCTTCCTTCATAACAAACTGCTCATGTGTCACCTTGTCACGGAAGGGATGCGGGGAGCGATCATACTCGAAAAGTGGCTCCGCCGGGAAGCGGCGTTCGGGGAAGTTAGGCAGGACGGCAAATAGTTGCAGGGCCGCCGCCAGGCCCACATTTGTCCCCCAGACGTGTGGAATAACCGGCACGTTCCAGGCACTGGCCAGTGCCAGAATCCGCATCATCTCGGTGAAGCCTCCGGTGGCACAAAGGTCGGGCTGCAGGACGTCCACGGCACGCCGGGTAATCAGCTCACGAAAGCCGAACCGGGTATATTCACACTCGCCGCCGGCGATGAGGATATTGGACTTCCCTTTCACCTCCACGTAACCATCAATGTCCTCCGGTGGTACCGGCTCCTCCAGCCAGTAAACATTATAGGCTTCCATCCTGCGGGCCAGCCGGATCGCCTCGGCCGCATTGTAGGCATGGTTGGCGTCAACCATCAACATCACTTCATTGCCGATGGCCTCCCTTACCGCCTGCACGTAATCCATGTCGGTTTCAATGCCATAGCCTACCTTGAGCTTCATCGCCGAGAAGCCGGCCTTCTTATAGCCAAGTGCCTCTGCCACCAGCGCCTCTTTTATATTGGGCACATGCTGTGGCTCATAGAGACCGGTAGCGTAGACGCGTGCCCGATGGCGATAGGCTCCGCCCAGCAGCTTGTTGACGGGTACGCCCAGCGCTTTCCCCTTGATATCCCAGAGAGCAATATCGATAGCGCTGAGGGCGGAGATGGGCAGGCCTTTCTGCCCCTGGTCTCTGGTCCGGTTGTAGAGGAAATCCCATATAACACTGCTCTGAAAAGGGTCTGCCCCGATGAGCAAAGGGGCATAACCGTCCTGTATCATCGCGGCGGTTATACTTGACGGCCCACCGACGAAAAACGCTTCCCCCACCCCTTCAATTCCCTCATCGGTGGTAA